>NZ_DAORSQ010000003.1:0-25474 GCF_035443605.1 Actinotalea sp.
CGCCAGTCTGAGGAAGAGCCGAGCAGCGACCCGTCACCCGACCACCGCGGCGACCTCCAGGAGCTCGACACGAGGAAGTAGCGGAGGTCCTGGCGCAGGTGGCAGAAGCCCCAGAGGTGATCGCGCTCGAGCCGGAGGTCCGAGACGACGCGCACGGTGACGCCGCCGGACGACGCGCGGAAGCGGATCTGCACGGGGAGGCCGTGCTCGATGGCGTGCGCGAGCTGGCGCACCTCCGGCCGCGACGCGGTACGCACCGTAGGCGCCATGGGACGTGAGGTAGGAGTGCAGCACCTCGTCGTCCGGCGCCGGCCCGAGGTCGGCGGACACGGCGGGCCGGCCCAGCCCGAGCGGCGCGGTGAGGAGCTCGGTGACGCCCGGGTTGACGACCACGCCTGCCGACGGCCCTGGCCAGGCCAGGGCGGCGGCGAGCTCCAGGACCTGGAGCGCCGAGACCGGGAGCGCGAGGAGCGAGGACCCGACCGACGCCGCGTGCACCAGCCGCTCGGCCAGGTCGTCGAGGTCGTCGGGCGGCGCGCCCCACACCACGTCGGAGCGCAGCGCCAGGCACTGCTCCAGCTGCGTGGCGTCCATCGCCGCCCGCCATGCCGTCAACCCGCCGTCCGTGTTCGCGGGACCATGGTGACGGGTCGAGGCGCGACGTCCGGCCACCACCCCGCCGTCGTCGGGGTCCCGCAGGACCGGAATCCTCGCACCGCCCACCGCGTTGTCGCCACCGTGCCACCACCCCACCCCGGAGCCCCATGACCTCGCCCCGCGGCACCCCCACCGCCATCGGCCTGCGCTCGGAGCGCGGTCCCGTGCTCCTCGCGCTCATGGTCACGACGGGCCTCATCGCGATCGACGCGACGATCCTCGCCACGGCGGTCCCCACGATCGTCGAGGACCTGGGCGGCTTCTCCTCGTTCCCGTGGCTCTTCTCGATCTACCTGCTCACCCAGGCCGTCAGCGTCCCGATCTACTCCAAGCTCGCTGACACCATCGGCCGCAAGCCTGTGGTGCTGCTCGGCATCGGACTCTTCGCGCTCGGCTCGGTGCTCTGCGGGTTCGCCTGGTCCATGCCGGCGCTCATCGCGTTCCGCGCGGTCCAGGGGCTCGGGGCCGGCGCGGTGCAGCCCATGGCGATCACCATCGCCGGGGACATCTACACGCTCGCCGAGCGCTCCAAGGTCCAGGGCTACATCGCCAGCGTCTGGGGCGCCTCGGCTGTCGTCGGGCCCACGCTCGGCGGGCTGTTCTCCGAGTTCGCCACCTGGCAGTGGATCTTCTTCGTCAACGTGCCGCTGGCGGCGCTCGCGGCGTGGCTGCTCGTCCGGTCCTTCCACGAGACCGTCGAGCGCAGCCCGCACCGGATCGACTGGGCCGGCGGCCTGCTGCTCACCGTGTCCCTGAGCCTGCTGCTGCTGGCCCTGCTCGAGGGTGGCCGGGCCTGGGCGTGGGTGTCGGTGCCGAGCCTGGGGGCCTTCGGGCTGGGCGCCGCGCTGCTGGCGGCGTTCGTGCTCGCCGAGCGACGCGCACCCGAACCCGTGCTCCCGCTGTGGGTGCTCTCGCGCCGCCTGCTCGGCACCACGGCACTCGTCGGCCTCGGCGTGGGCGTCATCCTCATGGGGATCACCACGTACGTGCCGACGGTCCTGGAGACCCTCGTCGGGGTCTCGCCGCTGGTCTCCGGCCTGACGCTCGCCACCCTGACCATCGGCTGGCCGATCTCCGCATCGCAGTCCGGCCGCGTCTACCTCCGGCTGGGGTTCCGCACCACGGTGCTCATCGGCTGCGGCGTGACGGTGCTCGGCACGGCGGGCCTCGCGCTCGCCGCCACGAACCCGTCGGTGGTGGGGATCGGGGCGGCGTGCTTCGTCGTCGGGCTCGGTCTCGGGTTCGTCGCCGCGCCGAGCCTCATCGCCGCGCAGGCCAGCGTCGAGTGGGGCGAGCGCGGCGTGGTCACCGGCGCCAACATGTTCGCCCGCTCGATCGGCAGTGCCGTGGGCGTCGCGGCGATCGGCGCCCTGGTCAACGGGATCCTGCAGGGCCAGAGCGCGACGGCGGCGCCCGACCTCTTCGCCGACGCGGCCGCGGCGGCGTTCGCGGCCGTCCTCCTTGCCGCGGTGGGGACGACCGTCGCCGCCGTCGCCATGCCGCGCGCGGGCCGGCCGCCGGGGTGATTCGGGAGTGCGAGCAACCGCGCGGAGGGCGAGCATCGGGAGCGCGCACCCTGCGTCGTTGTTCGCACGGTCCGGGAGACCGGCCGGTCTCGGGGTCGGGCCGGAGGTCGAGCTCAGGCCCTGTCCAGCGGACGTGTCACGTGTGGGCCGCCCAGCCCGCCGCCGTGGAACTCCCATGGTGGCGGTCGCGAGCGCACGCCAGCGCACCGGGAGATGAGGAGCGTGTTACCGATCGGCCGTCAGTGTTGCCACCGGGTCACATCCTCGGCGCTGCGTTACGACTGCGTGAAGAGTCGCTCGAGGCCTTGTCCCGGGCACCGCCCGGGTGCAGGCTCGTGACTGGCCGCCCGCCGCCGCCCCTCGCACGACGAAGGGGCATCCGATGCTCGTGCTCGACCAGCCCTCCGCACCCACCCGCGGGGTCGTCCCGCGCCCCACCGCCGACGGTCGCCCCACGGCGGTTCGGCCCGACGTGCCGCTGGACGCGCGGCCGTGACCCCGGAGCGCTGGCCCCTGCAGTGGGCCGCGGTGCTCGTCGACCTGGACGGCACGCTGGTGGACAGCGAGCCGCTGTGGGCGGACGCCGCGCGCGACCTCGCCCTGGCGCACGGTGCGCCGTGGTCGACGCACGACGGCCACGCCATCGTCGGCTGGGGCATCCCGGCCATCGCGGACCTCGTCCAGGAGCGCGGTGTCCCGCTGAGCCAGGACGCCGTGGTCGACGCGCTGCACGACGCCGTCGGCGCGCGGCTCGCGGAGCACATCCCCTGGCGCGACGGTGCCCTCGAGCTCCTCGGTGCGGTGCGGTCCACCGGTCGGCCGTGGGGACTGGTGACGATGAGCTACCGGCGCCTGGCAGAGCTCGTGGTGGCCGCCGCGCCCGACGGCGTGTTCGACGTCGTCGTGGC
Source organism: Actinotalea sp. (assembly GCF_035443605.1). Taxonomy (NCBI): domain Bacteria; kingdom Bacillati; phylum Actinomycetota; class Actinomycetes; order Micrococcales; family Cellulomonadaceae; genus Actinotalea; species Actinotalea sp. The sequence goes on from NZ_DAORSQ010000003.1 coordinate 3,092, forward strand.
GGGCGACGACGTGTCGCGCGCGAAGCCCGCACCGGACGCCTACGTCGTGGCCGCGCGCGCCCTGGGCGTCGACCCGCGCGCCTGCGTCGTCGTCGAGGACTCCCCGCCCGGCGTCACCTCGGCCCTGACCGCCGGCGCGCACGTCTTCGCCGTCGACCCCGCGCAGCGGGTCACCGCTCACCCGAGGGTGCGCGAGGCGACCCTCACGGAGGTGACGGAGCTCCTGGGCCTGGCGTGAGCCGGGGCGCACCGCTCAGCCCGCGAGCACCTCGAGGACGGCCGCACCGTACCGGTCGAGCTTCGCCGCGCCCACGCCGCTGACCTCGCCCAGCTCGTCGAGCGACCCGGGCCGGCGCTGGGCCATCGCCCGCAGCGTCGCGTCGTGGAACACCGTGTACGCGGGCACGCCCTTCTCCTTGGCCACGCCCGCGCGCCACGTGCGCAGCAGCTCGAACCGCGCGGCGTCGTCGTCCGACAGGTCGCCGGCCGGGCCGGCCGCCGCCTTGCGCACCCGCGCGGCCCTGGCAGCCGACGGCGCCTCGTGGCGCAGCAGCACGGTGCGCTCACCGGAGAGCACCGCGGCGCTGTCCGGCGTGAGGTGCAGCGTGCCGTACCCGGAGTGGTCCACACCGAGCAGGCGCTGGGCCAGCAGCTGGCGCAGCACCCCGCGCCAGGAGCGCTCGTCGAGGTCGGCGCCCACGCCGAAGACCGTCAGGTCCGTGTGGCCCAGCTGCTCCACCCGCGGCGTGCGCTTGCCGACGAGGATGTCGACGACGTGCCCGGCCCCGTACCGCTGCCCGCGCTGGTCCAGCCGCACCACCGCGGAGAGCGCCTTCTGCGCTGCGACCGTCCCGTCCCAGGACGACGGCGGCGTCAGGCACGTGTCGCAGTTGCCGCACGGCTCGGACTCCTGGCCGAAGTAGCCGAGCATCTGCACGCGACGGCAGCCCACGGTCTCGCACAGCGCGAGCATCGCGTCGAGGTTGGCGCTGAGCCGGCGCCGGTGCGCCGCGTCGCCCTCGGAGGAGTCGATCATGCGGCGCTGCTGGACCACGTCCGCCAGCCCGTAGGCGAGCCACGCCGTCGACGGCAGCCCGTCACGGCCCGCGCGGCCGGTCTCCTGGTAGTACCCCTCGACGGACTTGGGCAGGTCCAGGTGCGCCACGAACCGCACGTCCGGCTTGTCGATCCCCATCCCGAACGCGATGGTCGCGACCATGACCAGCCCGTCCTCGCGCAGGAAGCGCGCCTGGTGCCGCGCGCGCGTGGCCGCGTCCAGACCCGCGTGGTACGGCAGCGCGGCGATCCCCTGGGCGACGAGGAAGGCCGCCGTCTGCTCCACCGACGCGCGCGACAGGCAGTAGACGATCCCCGCGTCGCCGGGGTGCTCGGTGCGCAGCAGCTCGAGCAGCTGGGCGCGCGGGTTGTCCTTGGGCGCGATCCGGTAGGTGATGTTGGGCCGGTCGAAGCTCGCCACGAACGTGCGCGCCGAGGCCAGGCCGAGGCGCTGGGTGATCTCGGTGGCCGTCGCGTCCGTCGCCGTGGCGGTCAGCGCGATCCGCGGGACGTCCGGCCAGCGCTCGCCGAGCACCGACAGCAGCAGGTAGTCGGGGCGGAAGTCGTGCCCCCACTGGGACACGCAGTGCGCCTCGTCGATGGCGAAGACGGCGATCGGCACGCGCGCGAGCAGCGCGAGCGTCTCCGGCACGCGCAGCCGTTCGGGGGCGAGGTACAGCAGGTCGAGCTCGCCGTCGAGCAGGGCCCGCTCCATGGCCGTGCGCTCGGGGTAGGTCTGCGTGGAGTTGAGGAAGCCGGCCCGCACACCGAGCGCGGACAGGGCGTCGACCTGGTCCTGCATGAGCGCGATGAGCGGGGAGATCACCACGCCCGTGCCGGGCCGCAGCAGTGCGGGGATCTGGTAGCACAGCGACTTGCCGCCGCCGGTGGGCATGAGAACCAGCGCGTCGTCCCCCGCCAGGACCGTGTCGATGATCTCCGCCTGCTCGCCGCGGAAGGCCGGGTAGCCGAACACGCCCTGGAGCACACCGAGGGCCGGCGAGGCCGCTGGGGCGGGGGGTGCGGTGGCCGGGCTGATCATCGGGGGCGCTCGTCCTGGGGTCGGGGTGGGTCGGGGTGGGTCGGGTTGGGTCGCGGGCTCGGGGAGTGCGGGGCACCGCGGCGCCGACCGTGCGGACCGCGCGCCGCAAGGCTACGTCCCGCCGCCGACGCGCGACGCCGTCGTCCCCAGACGGACCGCGCGGTGCCGTCGTCCCCAGACGGACCGCGCGGTGCCGCCCTGCGGCGCCAGCCCCACCGGGTGCCGCCCCACCGGCACCCGACGCGGGCTCAGACCTCGCGCACCACGACCCCGCGCCAGAACGCGAGGCGACCCGCGATCTGCCGTGCTGCGTCGGACGGCGTCGGGTACGCCCACGCGGCGTCGGCGACGCTCGTCCCGCCCGCGGTGACGGTCCAGTACGACGCGACGCCCTTCCACGGGCAGGTGGTGCGCGTCGACGTCGCGGTGAGCGCCGCGGGGTCGACGTCGTCGACGGGGAAGTAGTGGTTGCCCTCGACGACGACGGTCCGGTCGCTGCGTGCGACCTCGACCCCGTTGAGCTCTGCGACGACGGTCATGGTGTGCTCCCTCGCCCGCGCACCCGGCGGGCCCGGTGGAGAGCATCCGTCACGACGGGCCGGCGCGCCACCGCAGCCGGGCGCCGCTAGCCTCGCGAAGACCAGGCCCACCGACCGGGAGGTCATCGATGCGGTACCGCACCACCATCGCGCTCGTCGGCACCAACACCGGGATCCCGGTGCCCGACGACGTCGTCGCGGCGCTCGGGCAGGGACGCAAGCCCCCCGTGGTCGTCACCGTGGGCGGCCACACCTACCGCACCACGGTCGCCTCGCGCGGCGGGCAGTACCTGCTCTCCCTCAGCGCGGCGAACCGCGCCGCCGCGGGTGTGGCGGGCGGCGACGAGGTGGACGTCGACATCGAGCTCGACACCGCGCCGCGCGAGGTCGAGGTGCCCGACGATCTCGCGGGGGCGCTCGCGGCGGACCCGGCGGCGCGGGCCGCGTGGGACCGGCTCGCCTACAGCCACCGTCAGCGGCACGTGCTCGCGGTCGAGGGGGCCAAGGCCGCCGAGACACGCGCGCGGCGGGTCGAGGGCGTGCTCCGGGCGCTGACCGAGGGCTGAGGTCGGCGACGAACGGCCCTACCCGCCCCCGACGATCCACGCGCAGCCGAGCGCGGCAGCACCCACGCTGACCAGCAGGAACGCACCGACCCACAGGATCCCGGGCACGCCGGTGAGGTCGGCGAGCACGTCGGCGTCCGACGTCCCGCCGCGCCCGCGGCCCGTGCCCCCGGCGGCACCCCGCCGCGCCGTCGTGCGCCGCCGCTCGCGGCCCCGGGTCACCTGCAGCTCGACGACGGCCCGCGGCGCCCCGAGCAGCAGCAGCCACGTCATGGCGTAGGCGACCGCGACCTGCCACGCCGTCGGCGCCCACCACGTCACCGCGACGAGCGCCGCCCCGCCGACCAGCACCACCCAGAGCCCGTACCCGTTGCGCACCTGGACCAGCAGGAGCGCGAGCGCCACGAGCATCAGCCACAGCAGCCCGACGGCGTAGCCGCGGCCCAGGAGCCACGCCGCGCCGAGTCCCAGCACCGCCGGACCGACGTACCCGGCGAAGGCCGTCGCGACCATCCCCGGACCGCGCGGACGACCCACCGACACGGTCAGCCCGGACGTGTCCGCGTGCAGCCGCACGCCCGCGAGCCGGCGGCCGCTGAGCACCGCGACGCCCGCGTGGGCGCCCTCGTGCACCACGGTGAGCACGTGCCGCGCGAGGTGCCACAGGCGCGGCACGACGAGCACGACGAGCACCACGGCGGCCGAGCCGAGCACGACGGCGGCGCCGGGTACCGGCTGGGGCGTCGTCGCACGCGACCACGCCTCGCCGAGGAACCCGGTCACCGCCCCGAGCACATCGCCCACGTGCCACCTCCGCCCGCCACCCCACCACACCCGCCTGTGCGGACACGAACGCGGAAGGTTCGGCACGGATCCCGTGCCGAACCTTCCGCGTTCCTGCGCGCGCGGCGCGCCTACCGGGTGGCGACCCGGGCGTGAGTGCGCGCGTCCAGCCGGCGCCGCAGCACCACGAGCCCGGCACCCACGACCAGCCAGAGGGCGGCCAGTGCACCCGCGTCCGCCGCGTCGGCACCTGTCCGTGCCAGGCTCACGGCGACGACCTCGTCGGCCGGCAGCGTCGCCGTCGCGATCCGCACCACCGTGCCGGCGGCGTTGACCGCGAACCCGAGGACGAACTCGTTCGGGGTGCCGTCGAGCGCCGTGCCGAGCGCCACGATCTCGTGGTCGCCCGCCTCGAGCTCCGGCAGCACGCCACTGACGACGGCCGTCCCGTCGGCGCCGACCGTCACGCGGCCGATCACCTGCGGGGTCGAGTGCACCTCGAGCACGAGCTCGGAGCCGGGCAGCAGGCCGGTGCCCGTCGCACTGACCGTGACACCTTCGGCCGTCGCACCGAGGTCGGCATCGAGGTCGACCTCGACGTCCGTCGGCACACCGCGCACGTCGCCCGACGTCGTCGCGGTACCCGGGAGGGTCAGCGCGTCGCCCTCGGCCGTGGCCGTGACCGTGCAGAGCCCGACGCCGATGACCTTGAGGGCACCGTCGACGAACGAGCAGGCACCGGTCGCCGCCAGGGTGACCGGGAGCCCGAACTCGGATGACGCGACCATGGTGATCGGGGCCAGTCCGAAGGTCAGCTCCGGGAGCTGCGTGAGCGTCACGGTCTGGGGCCGCTGAGTCACGGCGGCGCTGCGCACGACGGTCGTCGCCGGCAGCGTCACGGCATCCCCCGCCTGAGTCGCGGTGACCTCGCACGTGCCCACGCTGGTCGCGGTGAGCACTGTGCCGGTGAGCGTGCAGGCGCCGGAAGCGGCCAGGGTGACCGGCAGGCCCACCGAGGAGGCGGGTGCGAGGGTGATCGGCTCCTGGTCGTACACCAGGGCGGGCAGGGCGTCGAGCGCGACCGTCTGGCTGCGCTTGCCGACCTCGAAGGCCTGGCTCGCCGTGGCCGCCTCTGTCTCGCTGTCGCCGACCTGCAGCGCGGTGACAGTGCACGTACCGACACCCGTGAAGTGCAGGGAGCCCCCCGTCACCGTGCAGGCGCCCGTGGCACCGAACGTCACGGGCATGCCGGAGCTCGCGGTCGCGACCAGCGGGACCGGCGTGCCGTCGTACACCTGACCAGCGGGCACAGCCGTGAAGGAGACGGTCTGGGAGCGCTTCGCGACCGTCGCTGCCAACGAGCCGGTGCCAGCGAGCACGCTGGAGGAGCCGGCGTACGTTGCACCCAGCGCGACGGGCCCGGCCGACCGGACGATGCCGGCGATGCGGGCCTGGCCCCCCACGAGCGCGAGGCCCGTGGTGGTGGTGCCGGCGACGGTGAGGTCGACGACCCCTTCCGCCGGTGCCCCGCCGGCGGTCACCGTGGCGACGACGTCGAAAGCCTGGCCGCTGACCGGCACGGCCGGCTCGGTGGACAGGGTGACCGACGGCACGCCCATGGGCGTGACGGCGGCCGACGGTGCTGAGAAGTCGCCGGCGCCGATGGCGTTGGATGCCGTGACGCGGAACGTGTACCCGGCGCCGTTCGTCAGCCCGGAGACCCACGTCTGCGTCGAGGGCGGGGTACCCCACTCGCTGCCGCACTCGAACTCTGCGCCAGGATCGGCGACGGGCGTGCAGTGGACCGTGTACTGGGTCACGCCACCGGCGACGTCGGCGGGCACCGCCCACGAGACCAGGGCCGCGCCGTCCTCCGCGGAGGCCGAGACCGACTGTGGCGCGGAGGGCGTGCGACTGGCGAAGGTCATCGTGACGGTGCCGCGGGCGTCCTGGTGGTATCCACCGAGACCGACGTAGTACGTCGTCCCGGCCGCGAGGGTGACCCTGAGCGAGGCGTCCAGGCCGTAGTAGTCGTCGTTCTGCACCACGAGGCCGCCGGACGTCCACACCTCGAGGGTGTTGTCCCAGCCGAGCGGGTCGGTCGAGGTCGCGCGGATGAACGTCGTGGTGGTCGTGGACGGCGTCACCGTGTACCAGGCGACGTTGTTCCAGGCCTGCTGCGCGCCGGGTGACGAGACGACCGACGCGTTGGACGCGCTGAACGACTCGTCGAAGCTGGCGACGGGCAGGGGGGTGGCCGAGGCCCAGTCCGTCCCGCCGGGCACCTCGGCGCTCGCCGCCGTGGGGACGAGCAGGACGAGCACCATGGCCAGCACGGTGGCCAGGGCGGCGGGGACTCGGGCAGCGCGGGAGCGCGCACGGACGGACGGCATGGGTGGCTCCGGTCACGGGACGTCGGCGGGGCGCGGAAGGTGCGCTTGCCTGCCGTTCGTCCGGTTTCGGCAGCATGTGAGTGCTTCCGGCCCCGAACACCCCCGTCAGCGGGCCGTGACACCCCCACGGCCGCAGGCCAGGTCGATGAGCCGCGGCAGGATCGTGTCCCCGGCCACCCGCAGCCCGTCGTGCAGGTGCTCGTTGGTCACCCAGACCTGGGTGCTGCCCACGGCGTCGGCCGTGCCGAGCGCCAGGTCGAGGTCCACGTACGGGTCGTCGACGTACTGCACGGCCGCGACGGGCACCTCGTTGGCCGCGAGCCGGTCGACGTCGTACAGCAGCGGCCACTCCGTGCGGGCCGCGAGCGCCTCGGCGACGCCGCGGAACGGCCGCAGCGCCCGGACCTGCTCGAACATCCACGGGAAGACCGCCTCCCCGGTGAGCTGAAGCGGTCGGGCTCCGGGTTCCCACGCCGGCTCGGCGGCATGGGCCTGCGCGGCGGCCCACCCGCCGGCCCGCTCGCCCTGGTGGTAGATGACCTCCTGGAGCACCGCGTAGAGCGGGTTGTCGTGGAAGCCGGTCTCGTGGGCGACCTCGGCGAGGAACGCCGACGACGGCGCAGCGCCGTCCGCGTCGTCGTCGTCCAGCGCTGTGTCCAGGAGCCAGTGCAGGTGGTCGAGCCCGGTGCTCATCCCCAGCCCCATGCCGAGGGTCTGCAGGCGCTCGACCGTGAACGGGTCGCCGTCCGGGAGCACGACGTCGCCCGCGGCGAGCCGGTCCGCCAGGCGGCCGAGGGTGGCGACGTCGTCGGGGTAGCGGCGCGCGAGCGCGGCGTTGCGCGCGGCCTGGCGCGGCAGGGTGCGCCGGTAGACCTCCTCTGCCGTGGCGCTCAGGCCCGGCAGGCCGCCGGTGACGTAGCACGCGGTGAGCGCCTCGGGGTGGCGAGACAGGTACGTCAGCGTGAGGAAGCCGCCGTACGACTGCCCCAGCGTGCCCCACCGCCGGCCGCCGTAGACGGCGTGGCGCAGCTGCTCGGCGTCCTCGACGACCGCATCGGCCCGGAAGCACGCGAGGTAGTCCGCGGCCTCCTCCGGCGAGCCGAGCGCGGCGATCCGGCGACCGTCGACGCGCCCCGAGCGCCCCGTGCCGCGCTGGTCGAGCAGCACGACGCGGTGGGTGGCGAGCGCCGTGGTCCACCAGCCCGACGCGAGGGGCCGCGGGCCCATGCCTCCGGGGCCGCCCTGGAGGAACAGCAGCAGGGGCAGCTCCTGGCCCACCTTCGCCGGGTCGACGATCTCGCGCGCGAAGACCTCGATCGGCGGGAACCGGTCCGGGCGGGCCCGGTCGACGGGGACGGTCAGGCGGTGCTCCCGCACCACGAGGCCGGGGATGCGGTACTCGGTGCTCACCCGCCGAGCCTAGGCCGGTGGGTGAGCACCGGCCGCGGACACCACCCCGGCGCCGCGGCCGCCCGACCGGGACCGACGTCCCTGGGCCCAAGGGCCTCGAAACGATCCATGCACCGGGTCGATGCTGACTTAATCGATTCGGGTCCCCGGCGCCCGCCACCTCCACGCCGGGAGGGAAGGCACGACGATGTCCGACTACGCCCACGTCCTGAGCCCCGGAACCTTCGGCACGCTCACGCTCCCCAACCGCGTCATCATGGCGCCGATGGGTACCGAGATGGGCACCCACGAGGGGCTGTTCACCGAGCGCGAGATCGCCTACTACACCGAGCGGGCACGCGGGGGCACGGGACTGGTCGTGACGGGCATCAGCGCCGTCTCGCAGGACTTCGAGCAGATCAACGCCGGGCTGTGCCGCGTCGACACGGATGCGTGCCTGCCGGGCCTGACGGCCCTCGCCGAGTCCATCCACGCCGTCGGCGGCCTGGTCTCGCTGCAGCTCACCGCCGGCCTCGGCCGCAACATCAACGTCATCGACCCGGACCGCCTGCCGATCTCGGCGTCGGACAACGCGCACTGGACCAACCCTGACGTGCTGTGCCGCCCGCTGGAGATCGAGGAGATCCGGCTCATCGTGCAGCGGTTCGCCGAGGCCGCCGCCCGCGCTGCCGCCGCGGGGATCGACGCCATCGACATCCACGGCCACACCGGCTACCTCATCGACCAGTTCATGAGCCCCATCTGGAACCGGCGCACCGACGTCTACGGCGGGTCGACGGAGAACCGCTGCCGGTTCGCCGTCGAGATCCTCCAGGCGGTCAAGGCCGCCGCCCCCGGCCTGCCCGTGAGCTTCCGCCTGTCCGTGGACCACAAGTTCCCGGGCGGCCGCACCGCCGCCGACTCGCGCGAGATCGCTGTCATCCTCGAGGCCGCCGGGCTGGACCTCATGATGGCCGACAACGGCTCGTACGAGGCGATGGACTACGTCTTCCCGCCGTACTACCTGGGCGACTCCTGCATGGTCGACGCCGCCAAGGCCCTCAAGGAGGTGCTGACCATCCCCGTCATGGCCGTGGGCAACCTCACGCCCGAGGGCGCCGAGGCCGTCATCGCCGCGGGGGACGCCGACTTCGCCGGCATCGGTCGCGGGCTCATCGCCGACCCCGAGTGGGCCGGCAAGCTCGCGCGCGGTTGCCGCGAGGACATCCGCCCGTGCATCCGCTGCAACGCCCTGTGCGTCGGCAACGCGTTCTTCGTGCTGCCCCTGGGCTGCGCGGTCAACGCGCAGGTCGGCATGGAGCGCGAGCGGCAGGTCACGCCGGCCGAGACCCCGAAGCACGTCGTCGTCGTCGGCGCCGGCCCGGCCGGCCTCGAGGCGGCGCGGGTCGCGGGTCTGCGCGGGCACACCGTGGACGTCTACGAGCGCGCCGAGCACCTCGGCGGCGTGCTGTGGCCGGCCGCGACGCCGGACTTCAAGAAGGAGCTGCGCGGCATGATCGCGTGGTGGGAGCGCCAGCTCGCGACCCTGCCGGTCACCCTGCACCTGGGCACCGAGGTCACGGCCGACTCCCCGGAGCTCCTCGGCGCGGACGCCGTGATCCTCGCCACCGGCTCGACGCCCCTGGTGCCCGCCGGCCTGGCCGGCGCGGACGGCGCGAACGTCGTCGAGGTCATCGACGCCCACCTGCTCGGCGGGCTGGGCCACCGCGTCGTCGTCGCCGGCGGCGGGCTGTCCGGCTGCGACCTCGCCCTCGAGCTGGCGCAGGACGGGCACGAGGTGACCATCGTCGAGATGGCGGACGAGGTCGCGCGCGACATGATCATCATCAACCGGATCACCCTGCTGCGCGAGCTCGCCGAGCACGGCGTGCGGCTGCTCACCGGGCACACCGTCGCGTCGGTCGACGTCGACGGCCTCCTCGCCACGGGACCGGACGGCGAGGTCCACGTGGACGCCGACTCGGTGGTGCTCGCGTTCGGCGTGCGGCCCGCGCGGGCCCTCGCGGACGCCCTGGCCGGCCGCCCCGGCGTCGTCGCCGTCGGCGACTGCGTCACCCCGGCCAAGGTGGGCGAGGCGATCAACGCCGGGTTCCTGGCCGCGCTGGCGATCTGACGGCGACGCGTGGTGGGGACCCGGGCGGGCGACCGGGCCCCCACCACGCGCACGTCCCGCTAGGGTCGGACGACAAGGACCAGAGGGGGTCGGCCATGCTCGTGTTCGCCGTCATCGGCGGGATCGGACTCGTCGTCCTGCTGGCGTCGATGGTGGTCGGCGAGGCCATGGAGCTGGGCGACGGCGCCGTCTCCGGCACCTCGCTGGGCGCCGGGGCCGTGGCCTTCGGGGCGATCGGCTCGATCGTCACGGTCAACGGGCTGCCGACCGTCTGGGCGTACGTCGCCTCCGCCGCCTTCGCGGCCGTGGTCGTCGTCGCCGTCCAGATGCTCGTCGCGCGGCTGAGCGCCACCGAGGACGGCCACCCGCGCAGCCTGACCGGGGTCACCGGGGTCGTCACCGCGACCATCGTGCCCGGCGGCTCGGGCGAGGTCAGCCTCGACGACCCCACCGAGCTGGAGCGACGCCTGGCCTGGGCCGACGCCGAGATCGCCGCCGGGACGCGCGTCGTCGTCGTCGAGCAGGCCGGCAGCCGCGTCAAGGTCACCCCCGCCTGACCCACGTCCCGCACCACCGTTCTCTGTCGCCCCGCACCAGGAAGAAGCAGCCGTGGACCTCCCGCTCGAGCTCGTGTCCGACACCGTGACGGTGCTGTCCGTCGTCGCGCTGGTCCTCGCGCTGGTCGCCGTCATGGCGTTCATCGCGCGCCGGATCCGCCGGGTGCCGCCCAACGAGGCGCTCATCATCGTGGGCCGCGGGGCCGGCAAGAAGGCCGTCGCCGAGACGGGGCAGCGCGTCGTCGTCGGCGGCCGCGTGTTCGTCTGGCCGATCCTGCAGCAGGGCTTCCCCATCTCGCTCGAGCAGCGGCAGATCGGCATCACGGTCGAGGGCGTCGACAAGAACCGCATCAAGATCGCCATCAAGGCGTCCATCAACTTCAAGGTGCGCGGCGACGAGGAGGGCGTGCGGCGGGCGGCCCAGCGCTTCCTGTCCCAGCAGGGCACCCTCACCGAGATCATCAAGGAGTCGCTCGAGGGCTCGCTGCGCTCCATCGTCGGCGACATGACGATCGAGCAGATCATCTCCGACCGCAAGGGCCTGTCGGACCGCGTGGTCGACTCGACCAAGACCGACCTGTCCGAGCAGGGCCTGCAGGTCGACCTGCTCAACATCTCCGACATCTCCACGCCGGGCTCCGACTACCTCGCCAACCTGGGCCGCGCCGAGAACGCCCGCGCTCGCCAGGTCGCGGAGGTCTCGGAGGCCGAGGCCCAGCGCGTGGCGGAGTTCGCCGTCATCGAGGCGCGCGAGCAGATCGCCGAGCGGCAGAAGGCCCTGGACCTCAAGCAGGCCGCGATCAAGGCCCAGACGGACCGTGCCAACGCCGAGGCCGACGCCGCCGGCCAGCTGGCCAGGGCCGAGCAGGACAAGCTGGTCGCGACCCTGCAGCGCGACGCCCTGGCCGAGCAGGCCCGGGTCACCGAGGAGCAGCTCGACATCGACGTGCGCAAGCCCGCCGAGGCCGCTGCCTACGCCGCCGTCCAGCAGGCCAACGCCGAGCGCGACGCCGCCAACGCCGCCACCGAGGCCGACGCCTACAAGCGGACCACCATCGCCGGGGCGAACAAGACCGCGGCGCTGCAGGACGCCGAGGCCGCGGCCGAGTCGGTGCGCCGCGCCGGCGAGGCCGAGCGCGACCGCCAGGTGGCGCTCGCGGCCGGCATCAAGGCCCAGGGTGAGGCGCGCGCCGCCGCCACCGAGGCCGAGGGACGCGCCGAGGCCGCGGCGACGGACGCCAAGGCCGAGGCGCTCAAGAAGTACGGCCAGGCTGCACTGGCCCAGGAGGTCATCTCGCGGCTGCCCGAGATCGTGCGCGCCGCGGCCGAGCCCATCGGCTCGGTGCAGAACATGACCGTCATCTCCACCGACGGCGCGTCGGCGATCACCAAGAACGTCGCCGCCGTGCTCGGTGAGGGGCAGGAGATCGTCAAGCAGCTCACCGGGCTCGACCTCGCGCAGCTCATCGCCGGCGTGGCCGGGGTGCCGGCCGCTGCGGGCGGCACGACGGCGAGCGGCGCGACGGCGGGCGGCACGACGGCGAGCGGCACGACGGCGGGCGGCACGGCGGCCTGAGGGACCGCGGGTCAGGCCACCGCGCCCAGCGAGAGCAGGGCGATCACGCCGAACGCCGTCCCGGCGACGCCGGTGACGATCGCGAAGACCGCCCGCCCGCGACCGTGGCCACCGCTGCGCGCCTTGACCATCGCCCAGGCGCCCAGGCCCGCCGCGACGGGCGCGAGCGGCCACAGGACCAGCCCGACGAGCCCGAGGTAGCCCGCGACGATGGACTGCCACGAGCGACCCAGGGGCACGATCCAGTGCAGGGCGTCGTGCGGGTCGTTGCCGGGGCGCGCGGGCGCGTCGGGGTGGGCCGGACCCCCGGGGAAGGCCTGCGGGGCGCCCCAGCCACCCTCAGGAGCACGGGCTTCGGGAGCGGGTGGGGCGTAGGGGTGCGCGGTCACCGGCGCGAAGGCCACGGGGGTGGGACCGGCCGGTGCGGCGTGCGCGGGGGCAACCCAGGCCGAGGGCGCCAGCTTCTGTGGAGCCTCCGTCACGGATCCCGTCACGGAAGCTCCAGGTCGCGGGTCTGCGTCGGGCGCGGCCCACAGCGCGGGCTCGGAGGTCTCGGCGGCCCACGGTCCCGCCGGAGCGACCTCGGGCTCCGGGACCGGCCGAGGGGCCACGAGCGCACCCGGCAGGACCGGCGGCTCCTCCCACGGCTCGAGGGTGGGGATGAGCAGGGCGCCCGGGGCCAGGACGATCTCGGGGCGCACGATCTCGGGGCGCACGACCGCGAGGCCCGGGGCGACCTCGGCGGGTGGTACCACGTCGCCCTCGGCGTGCGGGGCGACATCGGCGCTGACACCGTCGACGACCCGGGCCACGACGACGCCCGGCGCCTCCTGGGCCGCTGCCGCGAGGCGCGCCGCGCGTCGACCGGTCGGCACGGCGGTCAGGCCGGTCGTGGGCTCGGGGGGCGGAGGCGGGGGCGGGGGCGGGGGGCCGACGGGGCGCACGGGTGGCGTCGCCAGAGCCGCGGCAGCGAGGCGTGCGGCCCGCCGACCGGTGGGCACGGCGGTGGACGCAGCGGTCGGTCCGGCGGTCGGTCCGGTGGTCACATCGTGCGCCGCCGCGCCCTGGTGCGGCACGCAGTCCAGGTCTCTCGCGGAGGAGGCCACGTGCCGGTGGCCCTCATCGGCGCTGGGTACGCCCGTGTGCCGGGGGACCTCGACGTCAGCGTGCGGCGGGGTCTCGGGCTCGACGGGCGCCGCGCCGTCGGGGTACCAGACGGCGCCGCCGGCGGGGACCGGGACGAGCGCCGGCAGGCCGCTCGCCACGAACGCGGGCATGCTCGACGGCACAGCGGCGGGTTCTGGCTCCGGCGCCGCGGCCGGCAGGGGGGCCGTGTCCTCGGTCCACGCCTCGCCGTCGAACCAGCGCATGAGGTACGGCTCGGTCTCGTCGGGGTACCAGCCGGCATCTGGGGTGCTCACCCCGTGTTCGTCGGCACGCGGGCACCCGGACTTGACAGTCCGCTCAAAGTGGCCGAAGTCGGGTCACAGCCACCCGAACGGGGCATCGGCCGTCCACAGCCCACGCGCACCTCGGTCGGCGCCGTCGGAGGGGTGTGGCACGGTGCACCGGTGCCCCTCGTCCGCCCCGCGCCGCGCCCGCCGGTCGTCCGCCGGCCCGCGCGCCCACGCTCCCTCGGCCGCACCCTGCGCCGCGCCGCGCCGCGGGCGGTCGTGCTCGTGGCCCTCGCCGTCGCCGCCGCCGTGCTCGTGCCGCGGTGGACGGGTACGGGCGACGCCGTGCGGTACGTCGTGCCCGCCGCCGAGGTGGTCGCCGCGCGGTCCGCCCTGGCGGGGCTCCCCGTGCGCGGCCGAGCGCCGATGACGGGGTACGACCGGAGCCTCTTCGGCGAGGCGTGGGCCGACGTCGACCACAACGGCTGCGACACCCGCAACGACGTCCTGGCCCGCGACCTCACCGGCATCGAGACCGACCCCGACACCGCGTCCTGCCTGGTGCTCAGCGGGACCCTCACGGACCCCTACAGCGGCCGGGTGGTCTCGTTCGAGCGCGGCGAGGACAGCGCCGACGTGCAGATCGACCACGTCGTCGCGCTCGCCGACGCGTGGCAGAAGGGCGCGCAGCAGTGGACGGCCGGGCGGCGCGAGGAGTTCGCCAACGACCCGGCCAACCTGCTGGCGGTCGACGGGCAGGTCAACCAGGACAAGGGCGCCGGCGACGCCGCCACCTGGCTGCCGCCGAGCAGGGGCTACCGCTGCGCCTACGCCATCCGCCAGGTCCTCGTGAAGGCCGAGTACGGGCTGTGGGTCACGCAGGCCGAGCACGACGCGCTGGCGCGCTGGCTGGGCAGGTGCACGGCGGCACAGGAGGGCTCTGGTTGAGCCGCGACGTCACAGGCCGGTGACCCGGCGCACGAGGTCGCGCACCTGCTCCGCCGTCATGACCGAGCGCTCCCGCTCGACGTAGAGCCACGTCAGCTCGTCCTCGATCTCGCCGTCGGCCTGCTCGACGAGGAACGTCTGCGCCGCGCCAGGGGCGGCCTGCCGGGGGGTGAGGCGCCACGTCACGGGGTAGCCACGCAGCGGGTGCATGCCGTGCAGCACCGCGGACGACGTGTCGTCGACCGGGCGGAGGTGCCGCCGGGTAGGTGCGGAGCTCATGGGTGCCTCGCGGTGAGGGGTGCGGTGCTGGTCGATCCACCCATCGGCCGTCGGTCGCGCGAGTTGAACCGATCCGCGCCACTCAGCGCCGCAGGGCGCTCCGCCCGATCCACCACATCGCCGCCCCGGCGAGCGCCGTCAGCGCACCGGAGAGCAGGAGGCTGGACCGTGCACCGATGAGCCCGACGACGGCGGCCCCCACCGCCAGACCCGCGAGGTTGCCGGCCTGCACGACGGCGTGGATCGCCGCGAAGACGCGGCCGCGCTCGGCATCGGGCGTGCGCTCGCGCACCAGCGCCGTCAGCGCGACCCGCTGGACGGAGCCCGCCGCACCGCCGATCAGCCACCCGATCCCCACCGCGACGAGCGAGACCACGGCCCCGGCGAGGGCGAGGGCCGCCCCCATGACGACGCACGCCCAGACGAGCGCGACGAACTGCGCGCGTTCGTGGCCGAGCCTGCCCGCGTACCAGCCGGCCACCACGCCCGCCGCCGGCCACAGGGCCGTGACGAGCCCGTACGCCGCCGGGCCCGCGCCGATGTCCTCCAGGACGAAGAAGACCTCCGCGACGTTGACGATGACCGTCGCCAGCACCGCAGCGCCCAGACCGAGCACCGTGACGAGCAGCAGCCGGTCGCGGCGCAGCCGGTCGAAGCCCACCCACAGCCCGATCTCGGCCTCGTGCGCCTGCGGGACGCGCTGGGTGCGCAGGGCCGTCACGGCCACGGCCATGACGACGTAGGTCACGGCGTCGACGAGCAGCGCGGTGCGCACCGATGTCGCCTCGACGAGCACCCCGGCGAGCGCGAAGCCGACGAGGAAGCCCGCCTGCTGGATCGCGGAGTACCACCCGTAGGCCCGCGTGGCCCCGTCCTCGCCGGTCACGCGTGGCAGCAGGGACGCGACCGTGGGGCTCACCACCGCCGAGCCGACGCCGACGAGGGCGAGCGCGCCCACGAGCACCAGCTGGCGTCCGTCTGCCAGCCCGCCGAACGCCGCGACGAGCACCCCGGCGGCCTGGAGGAGGATCGCGACGATCAGCAGCTCGCGGTTGCGCACGCGGTCCACGAGGTGCCCGACGGCCGGGGCCAGCAGCACGAACGGGACCAGCTCCGCCGCCATCACCGCGGCGATCCAGCCGGCCCCCGCCGGTCGGAGGTGGATGGTCACGGCGAGCAGCGTCAGCGAGGCGCCGATGGTCGAGACGGCCGTCCCGCCGAGCAGCAGCGGCAGGTCGTGGCGCGCCGCCGGGGCCCTCGCGCCGGCGAGGAGGGGGAGCCGCACCATGCCCGCCACGCTAGCGGGCGGGCCGACCCCGGCGGTCCCCGCCCGGCGGGCCGCGCTGCCGACACCTCCCGCCCCGGCGAAACGCCCGGTTCGTTGCACTTCTGGGCTCCCGCGCGGTACCAATGCAGCGCGGGGCGCGCAGGTCAGCGGGCCCAGGACCGAGAGGTGGCACCCATGGGCATCGAGGACATGGTCGAGAAGGCCAAGGACGCGCTGAGCGACAACCCCGACCTGCTGGACAAGGCGGCCGACGCCATCAAGTCGCGCACCGACGACTCGGTCGACGAGAAGATCGACATGGCGGTCGACAAGGCCAAGGACTTCCTCGGCGGCGACAAGGCCTGAGCACCACCGTCCCGGCCCACCCCTCGGCGGGCCGGGACGTGCCGGCCGGGCGTGGGCCCGGGCCGCGCCCGCCGGCGTCAGGCCGTGGCGAAGGCCGCCAGTCCCAGCTGCACCGCTCGGTCGAAGAGCAGCTCGCGGTCCGCGGCAGCGAGCGACTCCTCGCGGAACAGCAGGTCCGAGATCGTGCAGATCGTCAAGGCCTCGCCGCCCTCCGCGTCGGCCGCTGCGTACAGCGCCGCAGCCTCCATCTCCACCGCGAGCGTGCCGTGCGCGACGAGCTTGTCGTTGGTGGCCGGGCGGTCGGCGTAGAACGTGTCGGAGGAGAAGACCGGACCCACGTACACCGCACCGGTGCGCGCCCGGCGGCGGCGCCGCGCCGTCGTCGTCGGCGGCTCGGACTTGGGCTTGCCCGGGGTCACGCCACCGGCGGCCGCGGCGGCGGCCAGCAGGGCGAAGCTCGGCGCGTGGCTGTAGTGGACGCCCGGGATGCGGCCCGCGGACATCGCGGAGTCCGTGTGGGCGGCGTTGGCGATGACGACGTCGCCGACGTTGAGGTGCGGGGCCATCCCACCCGCCGTGCCGATCCGGATGATCCGCTCGACGCCGAGGAAGCGGAACAGCTCCGTGGCGTAGATCGACATCGACGGCATGCCCATCCCCGAGGCGAGCACCGAGACCGGCCGGCCCTCGAACGTGCCCGTGTAGCCGAGGATCCCGCGCACCTCGGTGACGAGGGTCGCGTCCTGGAGCACGGTCTCGGCGATGCGCATCGCGCGCCGGGGGTCGCCCGGCATGAGGACGTCGGGGGCGAAGTCGCCCGGCTCGGCGGAGATGTGCGGGGTGGCCATGCGCCGACCCTAGCCCGCGGTGCGCCGGACGCGCCCGGCGGGCCGCGCGGTCGTTGGTGCGGTCATCCGGTGGTGCGCAGGGCGTCGAGCACCACGTCCGTCCCGACCGCGACGATGTGCACCCCGTCGGCCGCCACGCCCACCTCGGTGAGCTCGATCCCGTCCGGCAGCGACTCCACCGGCACCGACAGGCCCGTGAGCTGGTCGGCCAGCGCCCCCGGCAGGTCCTCGACGTCCAGCTGCGCCCCGCCGAGGCTCAGCGAGACGACGTCGACCGTGATCGCCCGGCCCGCCGCGTGCGGCTCCAGGGCGACGTCGACGGGTATCCCGAGCAGCAGGAGCGTCGCGACCAGGTGCCCGTCGTCGATCGACAGCTCGGCGTCCAGGCCGAGCACGGCCTGCAGGGCGGCCGGCTGCAGCGACGCGGTCAGGGTGGCGCGCTCCGCCGTGGTCGGTCGTGCCGTGGAGACCCCGTCGAGCTGCACGACGACGTCCTCGAGCTCCAGGCCGTCGAGCGTGGCCTCGGGGGCCGTCACCTCCACGTCGTCGAGGCGGCCGGCGAGCACCTGCAGGAGGAAGGGCGTTCCCCCGATGCTCACCGTGGGGTCGGTGCCCGGCAGCTCCGCCATGACGGTCCGCGCCAGGCTCGCCTCGGTGCGCGTGCGCATGGCACCGTCGGCCACCACGGCCCCCACCACGACCACGCCGACGACCACCAGTCCCGCTGCCACCCCGCGCACGCCCATCCGGCGACCCTAGGCACCCGCGGGTCGCCGCGCACATCCGCGGACGGGCATGGTGCGGCGGCGTCCGCGGGCCTAGCCTGGAGGGATCCTCGAGGACGAGGTCCGCCATGGTCCTGCCGTTGGTGCTGCTGCTGCTCCTCGCGGCCTGCACGGCGCTCGCCGTGTGGTCGCGGCGTCGGGCGCGCCCTGCGGACGCGGACCGCCTCCGGCAGGACGACCCCAGCCGCCACCGTGAGCGCCGGCGGAGGCTCGAGCCCTGGCGCCGGCTGCGTCGGCGGCCACCCGAGCCGGACCCGTTCGCGATGCTCACCGTCCAGGAGCAGCTGAGCCGGCTCGCCGCGCACATCCGGGCGCTCGACGCGGACCCCAAGGTCTGGGCGCGCGGCCGCCGGATGATCGCGGCGCAGACGGCCTACGACGCGGTGCTCGCCGAGGCGTGCCGCATGGCCGGGGTGGACCTCGACGCCGGCCCGATGCCGCTGCCCCTGGACGAGCCGGAGCGGTTCCGCGAGGAGATCGAGCTCGCCGAGCGGGGCTGGTCCTGGTAGGCCGCACCTCGATGGCAGGTCCGCGCGGTCAGGCGCGCACCGTCAGGGTGCTGCTGCCGTCGCCGCGGCGCCGGACCTCGATCCGCTCGGCGATCGCCTGCTTGAGCGCGTCCACGTGCGAGACCACCGCGACCACGCGGCCACCGTCGCGCAACCGCCCCAGCTCGGCGAGCACCACCTCGAGGGTCTCGGCGTCCAGCGAGCCGAACCCCTCGTCGACCACGAGCGTGCCGAGGTCGATCCCGCCCGCCTCCGCCGTGACGACGTCGGCCAGGCCGAGCGCGAGGCACAGCGAGACGTAGAACGTCTCACCACCGGACAGGGTCCGCGGGTCCCGCGGGGTCTCGGTGAGGTGGTCGACGACCTTCATCGCCAGGCCCGTGCGCCGCGTGCGCACGTCCTCGCGCTCGGTGGAGTGCACCAGCTCGTAGCGACCGTCGGACATCGTCAGCAGCCGCACGTTGGCCGCGGCGACCACGTCGCCGAACCGTCGGCCCAGCACGTAGGTGGCCAGGGTCAGCTGTCTGGTGTTGTCGCTGCTGCCGGCCGCCGCGAGGTTGGCCATCCGGATGACGGGACCGGCAGCCCCGACGGCGTCGACGAACCCGACCACCGCGCGCTCCACCTCGACCAGCGCGCCGGTCGCGGAGGCTGCTCGCTGCCCGGTCCGTGCGGCCTCGGCCGCCGCGCGGCTCGCCTGCTCTGTCGCCACCTCGTGGGCCGCCCGGACGCCGGGCAGGTCGAGGTCGGCGAGCTCGAGGTCGCCGACGGCCGCGACCGACGGCTCGTCCAGGCCGGCCCGCACGCGCGCCAGGGTCGCCTCGCGCGCGGCGAGCGCCCGTTCGAGATCAGCCAGCGCCGCGGGCTCCAGGTGCGCGGCGCGCGCCGCGGTGGCGCCGTCGAACCCCTGCTCGACGAGGGTGCGCTCCGCCTCGGCGCGCCGCAGCAGCGCCTGCGCACCGGCGTCGGCGTGCGTGCGCAGGGCGACGGCCCAGTCGCCGACCCGTCTGGCGTGCTCGTCGAGTGCAGCCGCGCGCTCGCGCACCGAGGCGGCCCCGGCCCGGCCGGCAAGAACCTCGGCCTCGTCCGTGTCGAGCTGGGCCGCCGCCGCGGCCGAGCCGGCACGCTGCGCTGCGAGGTTCGCCGCGAGCGCGGCCAGGTGCTGGTCGGCCTCGACCGCGGCGGCGTCGAACCGGACGAGCGCCTGATCCAGCTCGGCGAGGCGCGTGACGGCGGCCCGCGCGGCGACGACGTCCGCCTCGGCGTCGGCGAGCGACGCCCGCGCGGCGGCCTCGTCCTGCTCGCCGGCCGCCGCCGCACGCTGGTCGAGCCGCTCGCGCAGGCCCCGCAGCTCGGCCGCCACCGCGGTCAGCGCGGCCGTGGTGCCCGCCCGCCGCCGCTCGGCCTCCTCCACGTCCTGGGTGCCGACGTGCGCCGGGTCCAGTGCCGCCGGCGCCGGGTGCTCGACCCCGCCGCACACCACGCACGGCAGCCCGGGCTCCAGCCCTGCGGCGAGCTCGCCGGCCATCCCCGCGATCCGGGCCGCCGCCACCCTTGCCGCGTGCGCCACGGACTCCTGTGCCGCGGTGGCCGCCACGGCGGTCGCCGCCTCTGCCGCCCCGACCTCGACCCGCAGCCGTGCGACGTCGACCACCGCCGCGAGCCGGGCCGCAGCAGCAGCCACCCGCTGCTCCGCGGCCGCCGGCCCGCTCGCCAGGACTGCGACGGTCGACCGGTCCTCGACGAGCGCCGCCCGCTGCGCCGGCCGCTCGGCCTGCCGCTCGGTCAGTCGCTCGACCTCGGCGGACCGCTGCTCGACGGCGTGTGCGGCCGCGGCGGCCTCCCGGTGGCGCGCCGGCAGACCCTGCTCCAGCGCGAGCAGCCGGACGAGCGTGGCGCGCGTCGCGGTGCACCGCTCCTGCTCGGCCACGAGCGCAGCCAGCTGGGCCGTGGCCGGTGTCCCGGCGTCGACGAGCTCCCCCACCTCGGGGGCCGCGAGCGAGCGCGCCCGGTCCACGGCCCCGGCCGCCCGCTCCGCGGTCTGCTCGGCCAGCTCGGCGCCGAGCACGAGCGGCAGCACCACCCGCGCCCGCAGGGCTGCCTCGCGGTGCACGACCCCCTGGGCGTGCTGCGCGGCACGGGTGTCGAGGTCGGCGAGCTCTGCGCGCAGGGCGTCGCGCCGCTCGACGGCGTCCGCCCGGGTGCGGGCGTCCTGCCACGCCGCGCCGCGCTCGGCTGCGACGGCCCGTGCCGCGGCGGCCTCGCGCTCGGCGGTCCCCGCCACCCCGGCCAGCTCGGCCGTCACAGCCCTGACCAGGGCGAGCAGGTCGTCGGTCCGGGGGACCGCGGCCGCATCGCGCACGCCGTCGGCGGTCACGGGCGCGGCCGGGGCGACGCCGGCACCGTCGGCTGCCGGGCCGTCGGCTGCCGCGCCGTCGGCCATCGCGTCGTCGGACGTCGCGCCGTCAGCAACCACCTCGCCGGCCACCACCGCGACCAGCCCGGCCGCGCCGATGAACCCGGCCGCGGCCCGGCCCACGCCGGCCCGGGCGTCGTCGACCGATCGGCCCACCTCGGCCCGCATGGCCTCGAGCCGCTTCTGCACCTGCTCGTAGACCTCGGTGCCGAACACGCGCTGGAGCAGACCGCGGCGCGCCTCCGGGTCCGCCCGCAGGAAGCTCGCGAACTCCCCCTGCGGGAGCACCACGGTCTGCACGAACTGGCTGCGGTCCAGCCCGATGGCGCGCTGCAGCTCGAGGCCGGCCTCGTCCATCCGGGACGTGAGCAGCTCGCCGTCGTCCGGCGCGTCCGGGCTGGTCAGCCGCCACAGCCGCACGGTCGCCTGCTGGAGCGTGGTGCCGCTGCCGCGCTGCTTGGGCCGTGCGTACGCCGGGGTGCGGCGCACGCGGTAGATCCCTGCACCGGTCTCGAGCACGAGATCGACGTAGGTCTCGTCGTTCGGGGCGGCACGCGACGAGCGCAGCCGGTCCTCGCTGGCCTCGCGCGCCGCGACCTTGCCGTACAGCGCGAAGACGACGGCGTCGATGATCGTCGACTTGCCGGCGCCCGTGGGCCCCTCGAGCAGGAAGATCCCCGACGCGCCCAGCGCGGCGAAGTCGATGGTGTGCTCGCCGGCGAACGGGCCGACCGCCTGGAAGGTCATCCGGTGCAGGTACATCAGCGGCTCCGGCCGGCGGCCAGCACGTGCTCGTAGGCGCGGCGCAGCACGTCACGCTCCGCGGGCGTCGGTGCGGCCCCCGTGACGTGCTCGACGAACTCGTCCGCCACCTCGAGGGGGTCCCGCGCCGCGGTGACGGCCGCCGTCGCCCGGCCCGGCGCGGAGCCCGCCGGCCGGTGCTCGACGACGAGGGCGTGCGCGAAGCGCTCGCGCACCCGCGAGACCAGGTCCGGCGGCCGCACCGGATCGGTGACCACCACGCGCAGCCAGTCCGCGACGTACGCGTCCCCCGCGCCGCCGAGCAGCTCGGCGAGGCCTCCGGTGGCCTCGGACAGCCGCCGCGGCACGGGCGCGGCCACGAGCTCGACGCCCCGCACCCCGTCCGGCCCCAGGTCGAGCACCACCGACGCCTTGCGGTGCCCCCGCTCGGAGAACGAGTAGGCCAGCGGCGAGCCCGAGTACTGGAGCACCGGCGCGGGCTCACCGGCCGGGCCCACCTCCCCCGCGATGCGCTGCGCCCCGTGCAGGTGGCCCAGCGCGGCGTAGTCGACGCCGGCGAAGACCCCGGCGGGCACGCTGTCCACGCCACCCACCCGGATGTCGCGCTCGGAGTCCGACGCCTGCCCGCCGACGACGAAGGCATGCGCCATGACCACGGCGCGCGGCCGCGGTCCGTCCGCCCCGAGCGACGCCCGGACGCGCCGCATCGCGGCGGCCATGACCGCCTCGTGCGAGCGCGGCAGCAGACCGTCCGGGCCGACGGCGGCGTCGTCG
>NZ_DAORSQ010000003.1:25574-46688 GCF_035443605.1 Actinotalea sp.
GACCGCCTCGTGCGAGCGCGGCAGCAGACCGTCCGGGCCGACGGCGGCGTCGTCGTCCGCGAGCTCGCGGCGCACCGCGTCCGGGTCGAGGTACGGCAGGGCGTGCACGTGCACGGGGCCGTGCTCGTCCGCGAGCACCACCGGCGTGCCGATCCCGGCAACGCGCGCCCGCAGGTGCACACCGGACCGCATGAGCGCGGCCCCGAAGCCGAGCCGGATCGCCGAGTCGTGGTTGCCCGGCGTGAGGATCACGGCGGCGCGCTCGCTGAGCCGGGCCAGGGCGTCGGCCAGCAGCGCGACGGCCTCGACGGGCGGCAGGGCGCGGTCGTAGACGTCCCCCGAGACCACCACGGCGGCCGCGTCCTCGGCGCGCACGAGGTCGACGAGATGGTCAAGGTACGCGGCCTGGTGGCCGAGCAGGTCCACCCCGTGCAGGGTGCGACCGAGGTGCCAGTCGCTGGTGTGCACGATCCGCATGGCGCGACGCTAGCCCGCCCGGCCGACACACGCGCAGCCGTCCGCGGCAGCCGTGCGCGGCACCGGGACGATCCCGGTGCCGGGTGGCAGGATCCGAGGAGATCCCCGCACGACGACCAGGAGACCACCATGCAGCCCACCGACGGCACCGGACCCTCGCTGCGGCTGGTCCCGGATCTCGCCCCCGAGGCCGACGAGCCCACGGACGGCGCCGAGCCGGACCCCGGCGCGGACGCGGACGCCGGGGCCGGGACCTTCACCACCCCGTTCGGTGATCTCGACGAGTACGTCGCGCTGCCCCGGATGTCCGGCCTCGTGCTCTCGCCGGACGGCTCGCGCCTCGTCACCCAGGTCTCCACGCTCAACCACGACCGCACCACCGCCCGCACCGCGCTGTGGGAGGTCTACCCGTCACGTGCCAAGCCTGCGCGCCGCCTGACCCGCAGCGCGCAGGGCGAGTCGGGTGCGGCGTTCACGCCCGACGGCGACCTGCTCTTCACGTCCAAGCGCCCCGACGCCGACGCGAAGGACGACAAGCCGCTCGACGCGCCGGCCCTGTGGGTGCTGCCTGCGGGCGGGGGCGAGGCCCGCGTGGTCGCCACGCGCCCCGGCGGGGTCGGCGGCCTGCGCACGGCACGCGCGTCGACGGGCGTCGTGTTCCTCAGCGACCAGCTCCGGGCCGCGCAGGACGGCGACGACGACGAGCGCCTGCGCGCGGTGCGCAAGGACGCCAAGGTCAGCGCGATCCTGCACGAGGGGTACCCGGTCCGGTACTGGGACCACGACCTCGGCCCCGCAGCCCCGCACCTGCTGGGCTGGACGTACCGTCCCGGCGACGACGTCGCGCGCGCGGTCGAGGTGGCCAGCCACAGCGTCGAGCACCTGCCGGTCACCGACCTCGCACCCACGCCCGGCGAGGCTCTGCGCGAGGCCCACCTGGACCTCAGCCCGGACGGCACCACCGTCGTCACCACGTGGAACCTGCTGCAGGCCCGCGGGGCCGTGCGCACCGCGCTCGCGCGGATCGACGTGCGGACGCGGCAGCGCACGCTGCTCGTCGACGACCCGGCCGCCGACGTCGGCCATCCGGTGATCTCCCCGGACGGCCGGGCCGTCGCCTACGTGCGCGAGTCCGTCTCCGACCCCGAGCACGCCCCGCGGGTCACGCTGCACCTGCTGCCGCTCGACGGCTCGGCGGAGCCCGCGGCGCTCGTCGCGCACTGGGACCGGTGGGTGACGGGCCTGCAGTGGCTCCCGGACGGCTCGGGCCTCGTGGTGACGGCGGACCAGGACGGCCGCGCGCCCGTGTTCGTCGTCGACCTGGAGTCCGACACCGTCACGCAGCTGACGGTCGACGACCACGCCTACTCCGACCTGCAGGTGGCGCCCGACGCGAGCGTCGTCTACGCGCTGCGCTCGTCCTACCTCGCGCCGGCCCACCCCGTGCGGATCCAGCTCGCCGACGAGGAGGGTCACCCGCGCGGGACCGTCACCGTGCTGCGCGCGCCCGCGCCGCCCCCCACGCTGCCCGGCACGCTCACCGAGGTCCGGACCACCGTCGGCGAGGGCGCCATCGGGGCCAGCCCGGTGCAGGTGCGCGGCTGGCTCGCCCTGCCGGACGGCTGCGACCACGAGCACCCGGCACCGCTCCTGCTGTGGATCCACGGCGGGCCGCTGGGCTCCTGGAACACCTGGTCGTGGCGCTGGAACCCGTGGCTGATGGTCGCCCAGGGCTACGCCGTCCTGCTGCCGGACCCCGCGCTGTCCACCGGCTACGGCCAGGACTTCATCCAGCGTGGCTGGGGCGCATGGGGAGCCGAGCCCTACACCGATCTCCTGGCGATCACCGACGCCGCCGAGGCGCGGCCCGACATCGACGCGACGCGGACCGCCGCCATGGGCGGCTCGTTCGGCGGGTACATGGCCAACTGGGTTGCGGGGCACACGGACCGGTTCCGGGCGATCGTCACGCACGCGAGCCTGTGGGCGCTGGACCAGTTCGGGCCGACGACCGACGCGTCGTTCTACTGGGCGCGCGAGATGACCGAGGAGATGGCGGCGGCGAACTCGCCGCACCGGCACGTCCGCGAGATCGTCACCCCGATGCTCGTGGTGCACGGCGACAAGGACTACCGGGTGCCCATCGGTGAGGGCCTGCGGCTCTGGTACGAGCTGCTGTCCGCCTCACGCCTGCCCGCCGACGCCGAGGGCCGGACCGCCCACCGGTTCCTCTACTTCCCCGACGAGAACCACTGGGTGCTCTCGCCGCAGCACGCGAAGGTCTGGTACCAGGTGGTGCTCGGATTCCTGGGCGAGCACGTGCTGGACGCCGGACCCGCACCACGCCCGGAGACGCTGGGCTGACGCGGGGCGTGCGGCCCGCCACCCGGCGCCCGGCCCTGCGGTCGCCCGACGCCGGGTCGCCCGGCCCCGCGGTCGCCCGACGCCGCCGTCGCCCGACGCCGCGGTCGTCGTAGCGGCACCTGGGACGCGAGGGGCGGGTGAGCCCTCGTCTCCGCACCACGGGCACCACCCGCACCATCCGCCGCTACGACGACCGGCCCGACCGTCGGCAGAGGTGGACCGTGGCGGGCCGAGGGACGCGCTGGCCGGCGGGCCGAGGGACACGCTGGCCGGCGGGCCGAGGGACGCACTGGCCAGCGGGCCGAGGGACACGCTGGCCGGCGGGCCGACGGCGGGCGGCCGACACCGCAGGCCTGCGGCTCAGCGGGTCGTGAACTCCAGCGGGACCTTCCCGGCCATGCCCAGCAGGTCGAACATGTCGAGCACGAGGGCCGGCGGGTCGCGGAGCACGACGTGCCGGTCGTCCTCCTGCGCGGCCTTGAGCAGCTGGAGGATGAACGCCAGGCCCGAGGAGTCGAGGAACTCCACGGCCGACGCGTCCACCACCACCGCACCGCCGTGCTGGAGCGCGCGCGCCATCACCGCGCTGGCCTGCCCGCGCAGGCTCGCGTCGACGTCGCCCCACATCCGCACCAGGGTGCCGTCCGCGAGGTCGACGGCCTCGAGGCCGCCGACCGGGTGGTCGAGCGGGCCGTCGTGGTCGGGCTCGGTCATCGGGTCCCCATCCTGTCTCGCCCAGCACAGTACGACGACGGCGCACGGTCGCGCGCCCCCGCGTCCGGCTCCGGGCGAGTCGTCCCGGTTCGTCCCCTCCCGCTGCCGGCACGGGCACCGGCCCGACGACGTGCCGCCCCCGCCCTCGCGCGCGCCGACGGCGGCGCCGACCGGGAGCCGGCACCGCCGTCGTCGTGCAGGTCAGTCGTGCGCGTGCTGCAGGTGCACCCTGGTCCGGGCGACCAGCACCGGGCACGGCGCGTGCAGCACCACGGTGTGACTGACCGAGCCGAGCAGCAGCCGAGCCACCCCGTGCCGCCCGCGGCTGCCCACCACGACGAGGCTCGCGCCCGCCGCGACCCGGAGCAGCGCGGTGGCCGCCTGCTCGTGCAGGAGGTGGGTGTGGACCACGAGGTCCGGGTAGGTCTCGGCGAGGCCGGCGACGGACTCCGCGAGCACCAGCCGCTCCTCCTCCTCGACCTGCTCGACCACGCCCAGAGGGAAGACGTCGGTGGCCGCGAAGGTCGTCGGCTCCTGCCAGGCGTGCACGACGTGCAGGTCCTGGCCCGTCCAGTCCGCCTCGGCAGCAGCGAGCGCGATCGCCTCGACCGCGTCCGCCGAGCCGTCCGCGCCGACCACCACGCCCGTGGCCTCGGGTCCCGGCAGGTGCGCCACCACGACGACCGGGCAGTGCGCCCCGGCCGCGATCTGGTAGCTCAGCGATCCGGAGAACACCCGCTCCACGGCGCTGAGCCGGTGGGAGCCGACGACGAGCAGGTCGGCCTCGCGGGACCGCTCGACGAGGGCGAGCGCCGGGACCCGCCGATCCACGTCCACCTGGACCGGCACGCCGGGAGCCGCCGCGCGCGCCCGGGCCGCGGCATCCTCGAGGAGGGTCGTCGCGCCCTGGATGATCGCGTCGTCGTAGAGCAGGTCGATCGCCGCCATGGGGAACCCGGTCGCGGTCACCAGCTCGAGCGTCCACCCGCGCAACGCGGCCGCCCTGGCAGCCCAGACCAGCGCGTCGTCGCTGCTCGGGACACCCTCGACGCCGCAGAGGATCTTCCTGGTCATCGTGGCCCACCTCCCCGTGCGAGGGCGGCGGCACGGGTGGCGATCATCCGCGCTCACGGCGTCTCGCGTCCCCTCCACCGTCGTCCCGGTGGGGTCCGGACGCAAGGGCCCAACGTCCTCGCGCAGGTCAGGGGGGCGGCGCCCGCAGTGCCGACCGGCCAACACCCCGCTCGGACCGTCGCGCACCGTCGCGGACCGTCGGCTAACTCCCGCCCACGGTCGCCCACGGTCGCGGACCGTCGCACCGTGTTCACACGTCCGACATCCGCCCGCCCTAGCGTGGAGCCATGCCCGAGGTGACGATCACCACCCCGCGCGGGATCCGGCTCGCGGCGACGTTCGAGCCGGCCCCCCCGCGTGCCGAGGCGACCCCGGCGGCCCCCGGCTGGGTCGCGCCGTCGGGCAGCGCCGTCGTCTTCGCCCACGGGTTCCTCGCCGATCGCTCCTCGCGCGGCCGCGCCGACGTCTTCGCCGCGGCCTACCGCGAGCGTGGGCTGGCCACGCTGCAGCTCGACTTCGCGGGCTGCGGGGCGTCCGACGACGACGTCGTCGAGGTGGGCCGTCAGGTCGAGGACCTCACCGCGGCCTACGACCACCTCATCGCGGCCGGCTACCCACGACTCGTCGTGCACGGGCACAGCCTCGGGGCGCTCGTCGCGCTGCGCACGTCGTCGCCCCACGTCGAGGCGATGGTTCTCACCGGGGCCGTGACGGGCCCGATCCTGCACCCCTGGGACCAGGTGCTCTCACCGGCCCAGCTCGCGGAGCTCGACGCGACGGGTCGCACGACGATCCTCGACGACGGCCCGTCCGGCCGTACGGGAATGGTCATCAGCGCGCAGACGCTCGCCGACTTCGCCGACGTGGACCAGGAGTCGCTGCTCGGCGCGGTGGCCTGCCCTGTGCTCATGGTGCACGGCGGGGCGCTGGTCGACGGCGAGGAGCACCCCCTGCTGACCCGGTCCCGGGTGGGGCTGCCGTACCTGCCGGCGGGCTCCGCGCTCGAGGTCGTGAGCGGCGGGGACCACGCGCTGCTGGACTACACCGACGCCGTGGTCCGCAAGGCCCTCGACTGGCTCTCCCTCCACCTCGGCTGACCCTCCCCCACCCCATCCGGTTCTCTGCAGATCTGGGTCGTCTGTGGACCGATACCTGCAGAGAACCGGGCTGGCGAGGGCGTGGGGCGCTCCGTCGTGCGAGGCTCGGGCGGTGAGCGATGCACCTCTGGGCGTCACCGGCGCCACCGGCCACCTCGGCGGGCTCGTCGCGCAGACGTTGGCCGCAGCCGGGGTCGCCCAGCGGCTGCTCGTGCGCGACCCCCGACGCGCGCCGCAGCTGCCGGGCGCGGAGGTCGCCGCCGTGACCTACGGACGGGATGCGCTCGCCGCGCTCGACGGGATCCGCACGCTGCTCATGGTCTCCGCCGCCGAGAGCCCCGACCGCGTCGCCGAGCACGTCGCGTTCCTCGACGACGCCGCCGAGGCCGGCGTGGAGCACGTCGTCTACACCTCCTTCGTCGGCGCCGGGCCGTCGGCGACGTTCACGCTCGCGCGCGACCACGGCGCCACCGAGGACCACGCGCGCCGCTCGGGGCTGCGGTGGACCTTCCTGCGGGACAACCTCTACCTCGACCTGCTGCCGCACCTCGTCGGGCCCGACGACGCCCTGCGCGGCCCGGCAGGGGACGGCCTGCTCGCCGGGGTGGCGCGTGCCGACGTCGCCCGCGCGGCCACGGCAGTGCTGCTCGACCCGCGTCGGCACGCCGGGCGGACCTACGAGCTCACGGGCCCGCACGCGATGACGCTCGCCGAGGTGGCCTGGCAGATCGGCACCTCGACCGGTCGCGAGATCCGGTACGTCGCCGAGTCGTTGCCCGAGGCGTACGCCTCCAGGGCGCCCTACGACGCGCCGGGCTGGCAGGTCGACGCGTGGGTCTCGACCTACACGGCGATCGCGGCCGGGGAGATGGCCACGGTGTCCGACGACGTCCGACGGCTCACCGGCCGACCGCCGCTGGGCCTGGCGCAGGTGCTCGCCGGTGCCTGAGCGGCCGCGCTGCAGCCCGGGCGTGCTCCTCCGGCCGGCCGTGCTCGTGCGGCCGGGCGCGCTCCTCCGGGCGGCCGTGCTCGTGCGGCCGGCCGACCGGCTCTGACGCGTCTCGTGGCCGCCGCCACGCCTGCCCGGAATCGAGGCGACCGCCGCCGCCGCGCTCGGCGACAATGGAGGACCGTGAGCGACCAGCCCCCCGCCCCGCAGCCGACGTCGGACCCCCGACGTCGCTCCGGCGCGCGCGGACGTGGACGACGACGCCCCGCCGCAGCACACGAGCAGGTCACCACGAGCCCGCAGGACGGGCCGACGACCGAGGACGGTGCGGAAGCCTCCGTCGAGGCGCCGGCGCTCGCGGCGCGGCCGGGCCGTTCCGGTGGTCGACGCGGCGAGGCGCGAGGCAGGGCCGCGCATCCCGACCGCCACGGCGGCGCCGCCGGCCGCGAGCGCCGCGCCGAGGTGCGCCGCGCCGTCGTCGTGCCGCCGCTGACCTACCCCGAGCAGCTTCCCGTCTCCGCACGCCGCACGGACATCTCCGCCGCGATCCGGGACCACCAGGTGGTCATCGTCGCGGGGGAGACCGGCTCGGGGAAGACCACGCAGATCCCCAAGATCGCGCTCGAGCTGGGGCGTGGCCGCACCGGGCAGATCGGGCACACCCAGCCGCGACGCATCGCCGCGCGGGCCGTCGCCGAGCGGGTCAGCGAGGAGATCACCGGGGGCTCGGGCGCGCTGGGCACGATCGTCGGCTACCAGGTGCGGTTCACCGACCAGTCCTCCGAGCAGACGCTCGTCAAGGTGATGACCGACGGCATCCTGCTGGCCCAGATCCAGCGCGACCCGCAGCTGCTGGCCTACGACACGCTCATCATCGACGAGGCGCACGAGCGGTCGCTCAACATCGACTTCATCCTCGGCTACCTCACGCGGCTGCTGCCGCAGCGGCCGGACCTCAAGGTGGTCATCACCTCCGCGACCATCGACTCCGAGCGGTTCGCGCGGCACTTCGCGGGACCGCCGTCGGCCGAGCACCCCGACGGCGTCCCGGCCCCCGTCATCGAGGTCACCGGGCGCACGTACCCGGTGGAGGTCCGCTACCGGCCGCTGACCCCGGACCCGGAGCCCGCGGAGGACCCCCTCGACGGCCTCGACCCGGACCTCTCGCCCGGGACGACCTCCTCCTCGGCCGACGCGGTCGGATCCCCTCTCGCCTCCGCGGTGCGGAGCGTCGGGGCCGCGACACACGGGCGTGTCGCACCCGAACGCTCCACTCGAGGTCGCAAGCCTCCGCACGGCGCCGGACGAGGGTCCGGTCCGGGACGAGGATCCGGTCCCGGCCGAGGATCCGGTCCCGGCCGAGGATCCGCCGCCGCCGCTCCCGCCGAGCCGCGCGACCTCATGACCGCGATCTGCGAGGCGGTCGACGAGCTCTCCGCGCTCGGCCCCGGCGACATCCTCGTGTTCCTCTCCGGCGAGCGCGAGATCCGCGACGCCGAGGACGCGCTGCGCACCCACCTCGGCCCCCGCGCGGTCGGGTCGGGGCCGACCACCCCCCGCAGCGTCGAGCTGCTCCCGCTCTACTCACGCCTGTCCGCAGCCGAGCAGCACCGCGTGTTCGAGTCCCACGGGACGCGCCGCGTGGTGCTCTCCACGAACGTCGCCGAGACCTCGCTCACCGTCCCCGGCGTGCGGTACGTCGTCGACCCCGGCACGGCGCGCATCTCGCGCTGGTCCAAGACCACCAAGGTCCAGCGGCTGCCGATCGAGCCCATCAGCCAGGCGAGCGCGCGCCAGCGCTCTGGTCGGTGCGGACGCGTGGCCGACGGCGTCGCGATCCGGCTCTACTCCGAGGCCGACTTCGACTCGCGCACCGAGTTCACCGAGCCCGAGATCCTGCGCACCTCGCTGGCCTCGGTCATCCTGCAGATGGTGGCCGTGGGCGTCGCGGCCAGCCCGGAGGACGTCGCCCGGTTCCCGTTCGTCGAGCCGCCCGACACCCGCTCGGTGCGCGACGGCGTCGCGCTGCTCGTCGAGCTGGGCGCGCTCGAGACGCAGGACGGCGTCACACGGCTCACCGAGGTGGGCCGGGCGCTGGCGCAGCTGCCGATGGACCCGCGGCTGGCGCGGATGGTCGTCGAGGGCGGACGGCGCGACGTCGCGCGCGAGGTCATGATCATCGCGGCGGCGCTGTCCATCCAGGACCCGCGCGAGCGCCCCGTCGAGCAGCGACCGCAGGCCGACCAGTCGCACGCCCGCTTCGCCGACCCGACGTCGGACTTCCTGTCCTACCTCAACCTGTGGCACCACGTGCGCGACCAGCAGCGCGAGCTGTCCGGCAGCGCGTTCCGCCGGATGTGCCGCGCCGAGCACCTCAACTACCTGCGCCTGCGCGAGTGGCAGGACGTCGTCACGCAGCTCAAGGAGATGGCCCGACCGCTGGGCATCGTCGTGCGCCCGCCCGGGTCGCCCGCGACCGTCTCGGCCGGGCCGGCCAGCGGGACGGTGCGCCGCTCCGCTCCCGGCGCGCGGGCCCTGAGCGCGCAGGAGGCGGCAGACGAGGCCCAGGTCCGCGACGACGCCGTCGTTGTCGACCTGCGGCTGAGCTGGGACGCGGACCGGATCCACCAGTCGCTGCTCGCCGGCCTGCTGTCCCACCTCGGGATGCAGGAGGCGACCGAGGTGCGCGCGGGGGCGAAGGGCTCGTCGTCGGCCAAGGGCGGCCAGCCCGCGCGCAAGGGGGCGCGCA
Organism: Actinotalea sp.; assembly: GCF_035443605.1. NCBI lineage: Bacteria > Bacillati > Actinomycetota > Actinomycetes > Micrococcales > Cellulomonadaceae > Actinotalea > Actinotalea sp. The sequence continues at coordinate 34,999 of NZ_DAORSQ010000003.1, forward strand.
ACGAGTACCTGGGAGCGCGCGGCGCGCGGTTCGCGATCTTCCCGGGATCGCCGCTGTCGCGGCGGCCACCCGCCTGGATCATGGCGGGGGAGCTGGTGGAGACCTCACGCCTGTGGGCCCGGGACGTCGCGCGCGTGCAGCCCGAGTGGGCCGAGGAGCTCGCCCCGCACCTCGTCAAGCGCACGTACTCCGAGCCCGTGTGGTCCACCAAGCAGGGCGCTGCGACGTGCTTCGAGAAGGTGCTGCTCTACGGCGTCCCGATCGTGGCGCAGCGTCGGGTGCTCTTCGCGGCGGTGGACCCCGAGCACGCACGCGAGCTGTTCCTCCGGCACGCGCTGGTGGGCGGCGAGTGGACCACCCACCACGCGTTCTTCCACGCCAACGCCGCGGTGCTCGAGCAGGCCGAGCAGCTGGAGCACCGGGCACGGCGCCGGGGGCTCGTGGTGGACGACGACGCGCTCTTCGCGTTCTACGACGAGCGGGTGCCGGCCGACGTCGTCTCCGCGCGGCACTTCGACACGTGGTGGAAGACCGCCCGGCGCACGCAGCCGACGCTGCTGGACCTCACGCTCGAGATGCTCGTCGCAGACGAGGCCGCGCACGCTGTCGACCCGGCGCGCTTCCCCGCCGTGTGGCCGCAGGGCGACCTCGAGCTGCCGCTGACCTACCAGTACGACCCGGGCACCGCCGCCGACGGCGTCACCGTGCACGTCCCGGTCGCGGTGCTGACCCGTGTGGCGCCCGACGGGTTCGACTGGCTCGTGCCAGGCCTGCACCACGAGCTGGCGACGGCGACGATCCGCTCGCTCCCCAAGGCGGTCCGCGTCCAGCTGGTGCCCGCACCCGACGTCGCGCGCGAGGTGGTCGCGTGGATGCAACGCACCCAGCCGGCCTGGGCGGACACCGTCCGCGCCGGGGACATGGCGCCGTCGTGGCGCGAGGTCTTCGCCCGTGCGGTGCGTGCCCTGCGCGGCGTCGAGGTGCCCGACGACGCCTGGGCGGACGCGCGGCTCCCGGCGCACCTGACGATGACCTTCCGGGTGCACGACGAGCGCGCGGGTGCCTCGGTGCTGCTCGACGAGGGCACCGACCTCGTCGCGCTGCAGCGCCGGCTCGCCACGCAGGCCGAGCAGGCGGTCCGGTCCGCGGTCCGCGACGCCGTCCGGACCGCGGTGCGGGAGTCCACCGCGGTGGGGGGGGACGGGGCCCGTGCGGGTGCGGGGCGTTCCGGGGTCGGTGCGGAGCGTTCCGGCGTGGGTGCGGAGCGTTCCGGCGTCGGTGCGGAGCGTTCCGGCGTCGGTGCGGAGCGTTCCGGGGTCGAGCGGAGTGATGCGGTCGGACCCGCCGGCGTGTCACAGCCACAACGCTCCGCTCCGGGGTCGGGCTCCGCTCCGGGGTCGGGCTCCGCACCCGGTGGGGGGACCTCGCCCGAGGCCCGCCCGGCCCGGAGCGACGCCGAGGACGTCCCCGCAGCTGCCCTCGACCAGCCCGCCCTGACCACCTGGCCGACCGCCCTCCCGGACGGCCGGATCCCCGACGTCGTACGGTCCACGGCCGCGGGCCACACGGTGCTGGGCCACCCCACGCTCGTCGTCGAGACCCCCCGCCGCGACGCGCCGTCGTCCGTTGCGCTGCGCGTGCTGGCCGACGCCGCGCCCGACCGGCACGCGCGCGCCGTCCGCGAGCTGCTGCTGGGCGAGCTCGTGCTGCCCACGGGCCGAGTGACCAGCCGCTGGTCGAACACGCACGCACTGACCCTCGCGGCGAGCCCCTACCCGAGCACCGCGGCGCTCGTCGTCGACCTGCAGCGTGCGGCGCTCGACGCGCTGCTCGCCGAGCGCGCGCCCGGCCCCGTCCGCGACGAGGCCGCGTACCGGGCGCTGCGTGCCGACCTGCGCGACGCCCTCGAGGACCGCACGGCCCGCGTCGCGGCCGACCTCGTCACGGTGCTCACCGCCGCCCGCGACGTCGACGCCGCGCTGCGCACCACCGCGAGCCTCAGCCTGCTCGGGGCGCGGGCCGACGTCCGGGCCCAGCTCACCGCGCTGGTCGGCGACGGTTTCGTGGTCACGGCCGGCGCCGCCCGGCTGCCGCACCTCGTCCGCTACCTGCGCGCTGCGCTGCACCGGCTGGCCAAGGCCGCCGAGTCCCCGCACCGCGACGAGGCGCTCACCGCGCAGGTCCGCGAGGCGAGCGCGGCGGTCGAGGCCGTCGTGGACGCCGCCCGCACGGCCGCCCCCGACGCGTCCCGCGACGCCCGGATCGCCGAGGCACGCTGGCTGGTCGAGGAGCTGCGGGTCAGCCTCTTCGCGCAGCAGCTCGGCACGGCCGTGCCCGTGTCGCTCAAGCGCATCCGGTCGGTGCTCGCAGGCTGACCCCTCGCAGGCTGACCCCGGGTGGGCAGGTGCGCGGGCGGACCCACCGGCTCGCCGGCCCGCCGGCCGCACTGGCGCCCGACCCGCCGGTACGGACCGTGGTGCGCAGGGTGCTGACGGGGCCGACGGGACCACCCCGGCTCCACTCCCGCACCACCCGCCGCACGCTCCGCAGGGGCGGGTCATGGTGCGACCGCCGTCGCACCGGGCCCGACGGACCGCCGTCCCGACGACCCTGTGGACGGCCCGCCGTTGTCACCGCCCTGCGCCAGACTTCTCGCATGACGAGCCCGACCCCCGCCGCACCCCCGCCGAGCCCGGCGGGCACGCCGAGCCCGACACCCCCGCCGTCCCCGGCGACCACGCCGAGCCAACCCGGCGCCCGGTGCTTCGGCGACGGGGACCCGCTCTACGAGGAGTACCACGACGTCGAGTGGGGACGCGTCACGCGCGGCGACGCGGCGCTCTACGAGCGGTTCAGCCTCGAGGCGTTCCAGTCGGGGCTCTCCTGGATCACGGTGCTGCGCAAGCGGCCGGCGTTCCGGCTGGCGTTCGCCGAGTTCGACCCCGAGGTGGTCGCCCGGTTCGACGACGGCGACGTCGCGCGACTGCTGGCCGACGCAGGGATCGTGCGCAACAGCGCCAAGGTGGCGGCGACCATCGCCAACGCCCGCGCCGTGCTGGACCTGTGGTCCGCCGGGACCACGCTCACCGACCTCGTCTGGGCGCACGCGCCCGAGCAGCCCGTGCGCCGGCCGCGCGCGGTCAGCCTCGCGCAGGTGCCGACGAGCACGGCGGAGTCGGCTGCCCTGGCACGTGCGCTCAAGGCCGCGGGCTTCCGTTTCGTCGGCCCGACGACGGCCTACGCCGCGATGCAGGCCTGCGGTCTGGTCGACGACCACCTCGCCTGCTGCCCTGTGGTCTCCGCCCGACGGTGACCGCGTCGCCCCCCTGGTGGGCGCCTGCCGCAGATACTCAGTAGGCTGAGGATCTGCCGCCCGAGCGGCAAGGCGCACCCGAGGAGACCCCGTGACCGCAGCAGCCGCCGCCAGCCCGGCCGAGCCCACCGCCGACACCGAGTCCGAGGACCGCTCCGCGAGGTACGCCTCGCTGCGTCGGTACAACCTCGTCGCCGCGGCCTTCCACGCCGTCCAGGCCGCCGCCGTGCTGGCCCTGGCCAACGACTTCACCATCCCGATCACGGGCACGTACCTCATCGGCCCGCCCGGGTCCCCCGGCGAGACGGTCCCCGTCCTCGACGTGCCGGTCGGGATCGCTGTGGCGGGCTTCCTCGCCCTCTCGGCGGTCTTCCACGGCGTCGTCGCGTCGCCGGGGTTCTTCGACCGGTATGTCGCCGGCCTGGAGAAGAAGATCAACGTCTTCCGATGGGTCGAGTACTCGTTGTCCAGCTCGCTCATGATCGTGCTCATCGCGCTCATCACCGGCATCAGCGACGTGGCCGCGCTGCTCGCGATCTTCGGCGTCAACGCCTCGATGATCCTGTTCGGGTGGCTCCAGGAGAAGTACCACCAGCCCGGCGACCGCGGCTGGCTGCCGTTCGTCTTCGGGTGCCTGGCGGGGGTGGTCCCGTGGCTCGCGATCCTCGTCTACGTCGTCGCCCCGGGGTCCACGAGCGGTGCGGAGCCGCCGACCTTCGTCTACGCGATCATCGTCTCGCTCTTCGCCTTCTTCAACGTCTTCGCGCTCGTCCAGTGGCTCCAGTACCGGCGGCTCGGCCGGTTCCGCGACTACCTCGTCGGCGAGCGCGCGTACGTCACGCTCAGCCTCATCGCGAAGTCGGCGCTCGCGTGGCAGGTCTTCGGGGGCACGCTCGCCGGCTGACACCCGCGGGGTCCGTCGGGCTCGGCGAGCGTCAGGCCCCCTCGGCCACGGCCGCCCTGAGCCGCGCCAACCGGGCGGTCCAGGCGGCCTTGAGGTCCGCGAGGCCGTCGCCGTCGGGCAGCTGGTGGTGCTGCACCGAGACCCGTACCCGGTCCGGATCCACCGGGTACAGGTGCACCGTCACGCGGGTGCCGTCGGGCCACGTCCAGTGCACGCGCCGCGCCGACGCGGAGCGCTCGACGGGCTCGACGTCGAGCCACCCGCTCCGCAGCGGCGCGGTGAGCAGTGCGAGCACGCGCTCGGGGTCGGCCCGGAGGGTGGCGCTCGTCGAGGTCTCGAAGGTGCCGTCGGCCTTCTGGCCGGGCAGCCGGCGCCCGCGCGCCTGCTCGTAGCCCACGGTCAGCGACTGGGCCCACCAGCCATCGACCCCCTGGTCGACCAGCCACCGCGCCACGACACCGTGGGTCCAGTCCGCCGCGCCCGCGACGTCCATGAGCGCGAACCACTCGTCGCGCCCGCGGCCCGTCCGGCTGCGCACCACCGTCTCGCCGACGACGTCCTCATGGGAGCGGATCGGGTCCTTGACCATGCCTCACCGTAACCCGGCCGGGCTCCGCGCCTGCCGGGCGAGCGCGGTGACGATCGGCAGGTCGGCGTCGAGCCACGGGACCGCCAGCCACGCGTCGGGTCCGAGCCACCGCAGCGCGTCGTGCTCCACGAGCGGCGCGGGGACCCCGTCGAGCACCACGGCGGACCACAGCCGCAGGGCGTACCGCTCGGAGATCGGCCAGTCCCCGCCGCCCGGCGCCGGGACGGGCGCCCCGAGCACGATGCCGACCCCCAGCTCCTCGGCGATCTCGCGGTGCAGGGCCTGCTCGGGCGACTCGCCGTCATCGACCTTGCCGCCCGGGAACTCCCACCGCCCCGCGAGTGCCGCCGGCCGACGCCGGCGTGCGGCGAGCAGGCGACGCGGCAGGTCGAGGTCGTCCACCAGCGCCGCGGCCACGACGAGGACGGGAGGGCTCATCGGATCAGTCTGGGGCACGGCAGGCGGGCGGCGGGTGGTCGCGACGATGGTCCACGACGTCGGGGCTCGGCGTGGGCCCGACGGCGATCAGGGGAGCTGCCAGCTGCCCAGGGCCGCGGCGCGGATCTGCTCGGCGAGCTCGGCCGGCCGACGCGCCGCGGGCGAGGCCGCTGCGGTCGTCCCGGCGGCCGCGCCACCGCCGACATCGGGCCCCCCGACGCCGTCGGCGCCACGGCCCGGATCCGGGTCGCCCGCACCCTGCGCATCGACGCCCCGCTCACCGACGGGCCGTCCGCGCAGGAGGCCTCTCAGCGCCCAGCCGATGCCGCGCGGCGCGGGCAGGCCGCTGACCAGGACGTACAGGTCGATCGTGCGTCCCTCGACGGCGGCGGAGACCAGCAGGTGGTGCAGCCGGCGGTGCTCCGCCTCGACGGGGTCGGCCGCGCCGCGGCGCGAGACCTCGCCGAGGCCGTGCCGGGAGAAGGTGCGCCCCAGGTCGGGGCTGTGCCCGACGTAGCGGACGGTGCCGGCATCGACGAGGGCGAAGACGCCCGGTGCCGCGGGCACGGGGGCCACGGACCAGATGCGACCGAACGGGCCGGGCGCTCGGTCCCCACCGGCCGGTCCGCCCTGGCGGTCGGGCCCGACGGGGGCCGGGACGTGCTGGAGTGCCACGACGCCTGCGGCGTCGCGCGCGACGCTGAGCGGGCCGACGAGGGTGAGCCGACGTCGCGCCAGGACGAGCTGGGCGGGGGCCCAGTGCTCGACCGGCACCGCTGGTGTGCCCGGACCGTTCATCGTCTCCTCGTCCTGCACATCCCCGGGCGACCGGGGAGCGGCCCGGCAGAGCGACGCACGGCCGAGCACGGTGGCTCCTGGGACCACGGGCCGCGAGGCCCGGGGCTCAGGAGCCGGCGGCTCAGCGCAGGCCGAACTGGCGGGCGAACTCCACGGCGTCGGCGCGGGTCGAGACGCCGAGCTTCTTGTAGACGCTGCGCACCTGCGACTTGACGGTGTTGCGCGTGACGAACAGCCGGCTCGCGATCTCCTCGAGCGTGGTCTCCTCGTCGAGGTTCGACAGGATGACGCGCTCACGGCGGGTCAGCGACGTGCGCTGCGACGGCACCATGCGCAGGTCGAGGGTCTCGATGGCCATGACAACCTCCAGGGGGTCACGGTGCCGGGGGGAGCACCGTCGTTCGGGTACACCTGGAGAGAGCGGGTTCTGCCGAGGCCATGACGCGACTTTCACCCGCAGTTCTCGCCCGGGACCCTTGCAGGCGCCGTGGGGCCGGGGTACAAGCCGTCACCCGGTGCATCGGCCCAGGTCACAGCCCTGACCTGGAGCAGGGGCTTCGACCCGCGTTCACCCGAACGGAGTAGTGCGACGCGCCCGGGCCTCCCCGCTCAGCCCTCGACGAGCGCCGCGTACTCCTCCGCCGAGAGCAGCGGGCCGGGCGTCGTGACCTCGACCCGCAGCAGCCAGCCCCGGCCGTACGGCTCGGCGTTGACGAGGGCGGGCTCCGCGACCGCCTCGGCGTTGACCTCGACGACCGTGCCGCTCACCGGCGCGTAGAGCTCGGAGACGGACTTGGTCGACTCGATCTCCCCGCACACCGAGCCGGCCGTCAGCACGGCGCCGACCTCGGGCAGCTCGAGGAACACGACGTCGCCCAGCGCGTCGGCCGCGTGGTCGGTGATGCCGATCGTCACGGGGGACCCGGCGGTCACCCACTCGTGCTCGGCGCTGTACATCAGGTCGGCCGGGATGCTGCTCATCGGTTCTCCTCGGTGCAGGTGGGCGGTTCTGGAACGCATCGGTCCCCCCGACTCCCCGATCGGTTCCAGAACCGGGGTCGGGGTCGGGGTCAGGCCTGGGGTCGACGGTAGAAGGGGAGGGACACCACGCGCACGGGTTCGGCGCGCCCGCGCACGTCGACGACCAGCTCGGTGCCCTCGGCGCTGACCTCGGGCGTCACGTACGCCATCGCGACGGGAACCCCCAGCGTGGGCGACGGCGCCCCCGAGGTCACCTCGCCGACGTGCGCGCCCAGTCCCGTCCCACCGGGCCCGGCCGGCACCCCTCCGGCACGACCGCCCGGGCCGGCGCCGTCGATCGACGGGACATGCACCGCGTAGCCGCCGCGCGCGGCACGCCGCCCCAGCCCGACGAGCCCCACCAGCCGCCGGGACGGCTCCGAGCCGGCTCGGGCCGCGAGGGCCGCGCGCCCGACGAAGTCCAGCGGTGCACCATCGGCGTCGGTCTTGTCGAGCCGGACCACGCGGCCCAGACCCGCGTCGTGCGGGGTCGTGGTCCGGTCCAGCTCGTGGCCGTACAGCGGCATGCCCGCCTCGAGCCGCAGGCTGTCGCGGCACGCCAGGCCCGCGGGGACAAGCCCTGCCGGGCGGCCCACCTCGAGCAGCGCCGCCCACAGCGCTGGGGCGTCGGCGGCAGGGACGAAGAGCTCGAAGCCGTCCTCGCCGGTGTACCCGGTCCGCGCGACCCAGGCCGTCACCGTGCTGCCGGGCGTGCTGCCGGGCAGGCCACCGGGCACGTCACCGGGCACGCCACCGGGCACGCCACCGGGCAGCATCAGGCCCGCCGTCACCCCGGCGTAGTAGCGCAGCCCGACGACGGCGTCACGGTCACCCGCGGCGACGAGCGGCGCGAGGATGCCCGCGGCCGCGGGTCCCTGGACCGCGACGAGCGCCGTCCCCGCGGACTCGTCGACCACGTCGACGTCCGGGCCCGTGCAGCGCGCCCGCAGCGCGGCGAGCACCACGGCGACGTTGGCCGCGTTGGCGACGACGACGTAGTCCACCTCGCCGGTCCGGTAGACGACGAGGTCGTCGAGGATGCCGCCGTCCGGCTGGCAGAGCATGGTGTACCGGGCCCTGCCGACGGCGAGCGCCGAGAGGTCGCCGACCAGCGCGCGGTCCAGGGCACCCCCGGCCCCGGCGCCGCGCACCCGGATCTCGCCCATGTGGGACAGGTCGAACAACCCCGCGGCGGTGCGCACCGCGTGGTGCTCGGCGAGGTCGGAGGTGTAGCGCAGCGGCATCGACCACCCCGCGAACGGCGTCATCGCGGCGCCGAGGGCGACGTGCTCGGCGTGCAGCGGCCCGGGCCGGGCGGCGGGAGCGTCCGAGGCCGCCGCGGGATCGACGGGCAGGGTGGCATCCGGGGCGGCGGTCGGCTCGCTCATACGTACTCCTCGATCGGCGGGCAGGTGCAGACGAGCGTGCGGTCGCCGGCGGCCTGGTCGATGCGGCGCACCGGCGGCCAGTACTTCGCGGCCCGCAGGGACGGCACCGGGAAGGCGGCCGTCTCGCGGCTGTAGGGCCGGTCCCAGTCCTCGACGAGCACGCTCGCCGCGGTGTGCGGGGCACCGCGCAGCGGCGAGCCCGCCAGCGACCACCGACCGTCGGCGACCGCGTCGATCTCGCCGCGGATCGCGACCATGGCCGCGACGAAGCGGTCCAGCTCCCCGAGGTCCTCGCTCTCGGTCGGCTCGACCATGAGCGTGCCGGCGACGGGGAAGGACAGCGTGGGCGCGTGGAAGCCGTAGTCCATGAGCCGCTTCGCGACGTCCTCCGCGGTGACCCCGGTCACGGCCGTGAGCGGGCGCACGTCGAGGATGCACTCGTGGGCGACGTACCCGCCAGGGCCCGTGTAGAGCACGGGGAAGTGCTCGGCCAGGCGGGCGGCGAGGTAGTTGGCGCCCAGCACGGCCACCTCGGTCGCCCGCCGCAGGCCGTCCGGTCCGAGCAGCGCGACGTAGGCCCACGAGATGGGCAGCACGCCGGCCGACCCGTGCGGGGCCCCGCTGACCTGGGTGCTCCCGGCACCCGGCAGGTACGCCGCGAGGTGTGCCGCGACCGCGACCGGCCCGACCCCCGGTCCCCCGCCGCCGTGGGGGATGGCGAACGTCTTGTGCAGGTTGAGGTGGGACACGTCCCCGCCGAGGTCGCCCGGCCGCGCCAGGCCCACCAGCGCGTTGAGGTTGGCCCCGTCGATGTACACCTGCCCGCCCGCCGCGTGCACCAGGTCGCAGACCTCGCGCACGTGCGCCTCGTACACACCGTGCGTCGAGGGGTACGTGATCATGATCGCCGCGACGTCGGCGGCGTGCTCGGAGAGCACCGTGCGCAGGTGGTCGAGGTCGATCTCGCCGTCGGGCGCCGTGCGGACGACGACGACCCGCATCCCCGCGAGCACCGCGGACGCGGCGTTGGTGCCGTGTGCCGAGGCGGGGATGAGGCAGACCGCGCGGTCGCCCTGGCCGTGTGCCCGGTGGAAGGCACGGATGGCCAGCAGCCCGGCGAGCTCGCCCTGGGACCCGGCGTTGGGCTGGACGCTCGCGGCGGCGTAGCCCGTGATCTCCGCGAGCCAGCCCTCGAGCTGCGCGACGAGCTCCGCGTAGCCGCGGGTCTGGTCGGCCGGCGCGTAGGGGTGGATGTCGGCGAAGCCCGGCCAGGAGATCGGCTCCATCTCCACCGCGGCGTTGAGCTTCATGGTGCAGGAGCCCAGCGGGATCATCGTGCGGTCGAGCGCGAGGTCCTTGTCCGCGAGCCGGCGCAGGTAGCGCATCATCGCGGTCTCGGAGCGGTGGGCGTGGAACGTCGGGTGCGTGAGGTACGCGCTCGTGCGGCGCAGCGCGGGCGGGATGGCGCCGTCTGCCGCCGTCGGGGTGAGCGGGGTCGCGGCGGGATCGGTGAGGGCGGCGACCACGACGGCGACATGGGCGGCGGTGGTCAGCTCGTCGGTCGTGACGCCGACGTGGTCCGCGTCGACGCGGCGCAGGTTGATGCCGTCGGCTCGGGCGGCCGCCACCACCGCGTCGGCCCGGCCGGGGACCCGGGCCAGGACGGTGTCGAAGAACGCGTCGTGGACCACCTCGACCCCCGCGCGACGCAGGCCGGCGGCCAGCGCGACCGCGTGGCCGTGCACGCGCTCGGCGATCGCGCGGAGCCCGTCCGGGCCGTGGTGCACGGCGTACATCGCGGCGACGACGGCGAGCAGGGCCTGCGCCGTGCAGATGTTGCTCGTGGCCTTCTCGCGGCGGATGTGCTGCTCGCGCGTCTGCAGCGCGAGGCGGAAGGCGGGGGCGCCGTCGGCGTCGGTGCTGACCCCCACGAGGCGACCGGGCAGCGTGCGCTCCAGACCGTGCCGCACCGCCATGAACGCGGCGTGCGGGCCGCCGCCCCACAGCGGCACGCCGAAGCGCTGCGAGGACCCGACGGCGACGTCGGCGCCCAGCTCCCCCGGCGGGGTGAGGAGCGTCAACGAGAGCAGGTCGGCGACCACGGTGACGAGCGCGCCGCGCTCGTGCGCCGCCGCCACGAGGGGCGCGACGTCGATGAGGCGACCGGTGCTCCCGGGCTGCTGCACGACGACGCCGACGACGTCCACGTCCGCCGGCAGACCGGCGGACACGTCCGCGACCACCAGCGGCAGGCCGATCGCCTCGGCGCGACCGCGGACCACCGCCAGCGTCTGCGGGTGGCAGTCGGCGTCGACGACCACGGCACCGTCGAGCCGGCCCTTGACCGCGCGGCGCATGAGGAGCACGGCCTCGGTGACCGCCGTGGCCTCGTCGAGCAGGCTCGCACCCGCCACCGGCAGCGCCGTGAGGTCCTCGACCATGGTCTGGAACACGAGCAGCGCCTCGAGGCGACCCTGGCTGATCTCCGGCTGGTAGGGCGTGTACGCCGTGTACCAGGCGGGGTTCTCCAGCACCGTGCGGCGGATCACCGGCGGGGTGACCGTGCCGTGGTAGCCCAGCCCGATCATGGGCGTGAGCACCTCGTTGCGGTCCGCGAGCGCTCGCAGGGCGGCGAGGACCTCGGGCTCGGTGCGGGCCGGCGGCAGGTCCAGCGGCGCCGCGCTGCGGATGGCGGCCGGGACGGCCGCGTCGACGAGGGCGTCCAGCGAGGACGCCCCGACGACGGCGAGCATGCGGTCCAGGTCGGCGGCGCGCGGGCCGATGTGCCGGTCGACGAAGCCCACGGCGGCCGGGCTCGATGGCGTGCCCGGGGAGGGGTGCTGGTTCTCGGGTGTGCTGGTCACGGGCGGCTCCGACGTCAGGCCCGGCGCAGGCCGGACGGGCAGGGCCTCCCCGCTCTGTCATCCGGGGCAGGGCCCCGACCTGAGAGTTTGGCCGTGCGCCCGGGGGCTCACGGTGTGCACCGTCGGTGGGCCACAGGGGTGGCCGCTTTCCAGAGTTGCCTCGCGGTGGCGGTACGGGGGCCTGAGAGTTTCCCGGGGAGGGCTTGCTCCTTCGGCGCCGGGGCCAGGGCCCACGGCTCTCCCGCCACAGCTCGAGCGGCGTGTTCGGTTGTGCGACCGAGCATAGGCGCGGCCCGGCGGGCCGTCAGCCCCCGGGTCAGCTGGTGGTACGGCCCGCCATGGTGGGAGCACGTGCGGGGCACGTGCGGAGGGTGGA
>NZ_DAORSQ010000003.1:46788-57994 GCF_035443605.1 Actinotalea sp.
GGGACCCCGGGACGGGACCGCGGACGGCGGGCGGGTGGCTGCCGTCGGCGGCCACCCGCCCACGGCGGTCAGGCCGTGGTCTCGTCGACGACCGCCGCGTCGGCCGCGTCCGACCTGATCCGGTCGATCGCGTTCTGGGCGGACGCCTTGGCGCTGTAGCCCTGGCTGCTCGCCAGGATGTTGCCGTTGGTCGCGACGATCCGGAAGCGGAACTCGCCCTTGGCGTCCTTGTAGATCGTGAACTTCATCGTGCACTCCGATCGCGCCTGCCTCCGACGTCCTCGTCGGAGGTCCGGGGCCAGTCTGGCCCCGCATGATCACGAGCGGAAGGGGCACGACGGCGTGCACCCGGGCTCAGGCGGCGTCGGTCACCCATCGGGCCAGCAGCTCGTCGAGCGCCTCGGCGCTCATCGGCCGGGCGAGCAGGTAGCCCTGCACCTCGTCGCAGCCCGCGGCGATGACCGCCTGGCGGGCACCCTCGGTCTCCACCCCCTCGGCGACGACCGTGAGCCCGAGCCCGTGAGCGAGCGTGACGGTCGACTCGACGATCCGGGTGGCCCGCTCGTCGCCGACCATCGCCTCGACGAAGCTGCGGTCGAGCTTGATCTCGTCGAGGGGCAGGTCACGCAGGTAGGACAGCGAGCTGTAGCCGGTGCCGTAGTCGTCGACCGACACCCGCACGCCCAGCGCGCGGATGGCGTCCAGCGCGGCGCGGCCCTCGGCGTGGTCCCGCAGCAGCACCTGCTCCGTCACCTCGACGGTGAGCGACGGGCCGTGGAGGCCGTGCCGCTCGAGCGTCGAGCGCACCAGGTCGGTGAGCTCCCCGTCGCCGAAGCCGTCGGCCGGGACGTTGACCGCCACCGGGAGCGGACGCCCCAGGTCCGCCCACCGGCGGGCCTGGGCGCAGGCCTTGTCGAGCACCTGCTCGGTGAGCGCCGCGAGCTCGCCGGCCTGGGCCAGCGGCGCGAGGAACTCGCCGGGCATGAGCAGCCCGTGCACGGGATCCATGAAGCGCGCGAGCGCCTCGACCCCGGTGACCCGGCCCGTCAGCAGGTCCACCTTCGGCTGGTAGTGCAGCACCAGCCGGCCCTCGACGAGGGCGGCGCGCATGCGCTCCACGCGCCGCAGCCCGTCGCGGCTGCGGGTGTCGAGCTCCGCGCGGTACTCCACCGACCGCGCCCGGCCCGACTTCGCCGCATACATCGCGACGTCAGCGCGGCGCAGCAGCTCGTCGACCGCGTGGCCGTGCTCGGGGGCGTGCACGATCCCTGCCGCGGCCGAGACGCGCACCCGGATGCCCTCGACGTCGTACGTCGAGGCGAGCGCGTCCGCCACCCGGGCGGCGGCCTCCCGACCCAGGTGGGGCTCGACCCCGGGAAAGAGCACAGCGAACTCGTCACCGCCGAGCCGCGCGACGACGTCGGCCTCCCGCACCCCCGTCCGCGCGCGCGACTCGGCGGCCAGCCGCCGAGCCACCAGGGTCAGCAGCAGGTCCCCGGCGCCGTGGCCGAGGGTGTCGTTGACCTCCTTGAAGCCGTCGAGGTCCAGCAGCACCAGCGTCGCCGGCGCGCCCGTCGCCAGCTGCTCGCGCGCCAGGGAGTAGAAGGCCCGGCGGTTCGACAGGCCCGTGAGCTCGTCGGTGAGCGCGAGCTCGCGGCTGCCGGCCAGGGCGTCGACCTCGACGAACGCCAGGCCCATCCGCGCGACCGCGAGGAGGATCGCCGCGGCCGCGATCCACCGGGCGGCCGGCGCGTCCTGCGGCACGAGGAGCAGCACCCCGAGCGCGACGACGGTCCCGACCAGGGGGACGAGCAGCACCGACCCGCGCGAGCGGACGGCCTGCTCGGTCCGCACGGCCCGGTGCCCGGCGGTCGTCGCGATGAGCAGGACGGCGACCATCCAGCCCAGGTTGAGCGGGCTGCCCGCCGGGATCACCCCGGTCACGGCGACCTCGGCCAGGAACAGGGCATCGGTGAGACCCAGCAGCAGCACGCTGCCCGCGAGCACCCACAGGTGCCAGGCGCTGCGGGACCGGTGCACCAGCAGCACGCTGACGGTCAGCAGCAGCATCGCCGTGTCACCGGCCAGGTACACCCCGTTGATCCCGATGACGCTCCACGCCCGCGCGGACCCGGCGAGCGCCGGGACGAGGAAGCCGAGCACGGCGGACACCGCACCGGCGGTGCCGATGAGCACGTCGAGCAGGAAGTCGCGCTGCAGACGGCGTCCACGGGAGACGCGCAGCGCCAGGGACAGCAGGACGCCGGCGTAGAGCAGCGCCCACAGGGCGTCGGCCGGGCTGGGGTAGGGCGGCGTCTCGAGCGGCCGCAGCACCACGGCCCAGTAGACCCAGCCCAGCGCGTAGGCGACCAGCCCGGCGGACAGGACGACGTCCTCGGCGCGCCCGCCGGAGCGGGCGGTGCGCACCGTCGCCGCGGCCGCAGCGATGAGGACGGCCGCCAGGAGGAGCACCACGTCCACCGTCGGGTCCTGCCCGGCCCGCGGCAGGACGCTGCGCACGGCGTGGGCCAGGACGACGGCGGCACCGAGGGCGAGCGCGCCGATGCGGAGCCCACGCCACAGCGGGCTGTCGGCCTGCGTCACGTCGCCTCCCCCGTCGGGTCGCCGCGGCGCGTCGGCGCCGAGGTGGTCCATCCACCGGCCAGCCCATCGGCAGGTCGGCCCTCCGGTCGAGGAGTCGCGGCGGGTGGTTCGCGGCGCGCCCCCGGTCGGCACCCGCCCGGCCGGATCACCCCCGCACGGCACGCACGTGCGCCACGACGCCGTCGGCCGCGGCCTCGATCTGCCGCAGCGTCGTGACGAAGCCCGCCTCGTCGCCGTACCAGGGGTCCTCGACGTCGAGCAGGTGCTCGGCGAGACCGCCGGCCGCGGGGTCGAAGGAGCGGTACAGCCGGACGTCGCCGTCGCCCAGCGAACGCAGGCGCCGGGCGTGCTGGGCCGTCATCGCGAGCACGAGGTCGCGGGCCGCGAGGTCCCCGCCGCGCACCTGGCGGGCACGGTGGGCGGGCACCGGGTAGCCATGGGCCTCGAGCACCCGCCGCGCGCGCGGGTCGATCGGCCGGCCGTGCTCCTCGTCGCTCACGCCCGTCGAGTCGACGACCACGTCGTCGCCCAGCCCGGCGGCCTCGAAGCGCGCGCGCAGCACGACCTCGGCCATGGGCGAGCGGCAGATGTTGCCGGTGCAGACGGTCATGACGCGATAGGTGCGGCTCACCGGACCATCATCGCCTGCCGGCCCCGGGCAGGGGACAGCCCGTGGGGTGCCGGTCGAGACCGGCGCACCGTGCTGGACTGGCACGGCCCCCACGGGCTGCGGTGACTGTCTGGGTCTCGCAGCCGCCTGGGCGGTACGGGACCGGAGACACTCCGTCCGATGCACTCGGGCGACTAGCGGGCAGCCACCTCACGCGTCCGGGAAGACTTCATCTTCTGGACCACCTCCTCTCCACATGTCCCCCGACCGTACGTCGCGGTCGGGGCGCTGCCAAGGGTTTTCCGGAGGGTGCGCGCGCGGCACCCGGGTCGGGACGCGGGGCGCGGCGGCCCGCAACGGGGTGCGCCGGGGGCTCCGGCGCCCGTAGGGTCGACGCGCGGGCGGGTCGACGGCCGCCGGACGGGGGAGTGATGCTGCGCACGAGGCCCCGCCGCGCCGTGGCGCTCGTGGCGCTCGTGGCGCTCGCGGCGCTCGCCCTCGGTGCGTGCGCAGCCCCGCGCTCCGATCCCGATCCGTCGCGCAGCCCGTCCCCGACGCCGACGGCCGCCCCGGTGCCGACCGCCGTGCTGCGGCTGCCCACCGCCGCGACAACGGTCCTGGCGGACGCCGACCCGGTGGCCCGGTCCGTCGCGGCCAGCACGGCGCTGTTCGTCTCCGCCCCGGTGGCCGTCGTCGCGGCGTCCGACGACCTCGCCGCCCAGGTGCGCGCCGCCGGCCTCGCCGTGGCGCTGGGCGGCCCCGTGCTGCTCCTCGGGCCGGACCCCGCGCCCACGGCGGACGAGCTCGAGCGCCTCGGCGCCGAGGCCGTCCTCACCGTCGGGGACGTCCCGGGTCTCGTGGGCGCGCTGCGGGACGTCGCGGTGGTCGCGGCGCCCGCGGACGACGACGCTCTCGCCCGCCTGCTCGCCGATGCCGGGGGCATCGACCTCCCCGCACCGGTCCCGGTCGCCCCCGGGGGCGAGGTCGCGGCCGTCGCCGCCCTCGACCGCGCGGCGCCCGTGCTCCTGGCCGTGCCGCCGCCCGAGCAGCCCGAGCAGCCCGACGGCACGCCGAGCGCCCGGCCGTCCCCCGCCACCGGGCTGCCGCGCACCGCCGTCGGCATCACCCCGCCCGGTGGGCTCGTGCTCGCCACCGGGGACCCGTCGGAGCTCGCCGCCGTCGCGACCGCACGCGCGGCCGGGCACAGCGTCGTCGTCGTGCCCGGCGGGGACCCGCGCGCGAGCGCGGCCACCGTGGACGCCGTCGCAGCGGCCCACCGGGACGGACCGACGCACGTGCTGGTGGTCGGTCCGGGCCTCGGCAGCCCCGAGCGCGTCGCGTGGACCGTGTCCACCGCCGCGACCGGCGTGCAGCTGCCCGGCGGCGGCCAGCTGGCGCTCGCGGGCAAGCGGATGGTCGCGCTCTACGGCACCCCGGTCTTCGCGGGCCTCGGGCTGCTCGGCGAGCAGGACCTGCCGTCGGCTGTCGTCCGCGCCCAGGGCCTTGCCGCCGAGTACCAGGCGCTGACCGGGGACGTCGTGGTGCCGACCTTCGAGATCATCGCCACGGTGGCGTCGGCCGGGCCGGGGGACGACGGCAACTACTCCAACGAGCTCGCCGTCGACGCGCTGCTGCCGTGGGTGGAGGCGGCCGGGGCCGCCGGCGTGTACGTCATCCTCGACCTGCAGCCGGGGCGGACCGACTTCCTCACCCAGGCGATGGCCTACGAGCCGCTGCTGCGCCACCCGCACGTGGGGCTCGCGCTGGACCCCGAGTGGCGCCTCGCGCCCGACCAGGTGCACCTGCGCCAGATCGGCTCCGTGGGGATCGACGAGGTCAACGCCGTCGTGACGTGGTTGGCCGACCTCACCCGCACGTACGCCCTGCCGCAGAAGGTGCTCGTGCTGCACCAGTTCATGCTGCGGATGATCGACGGGCGCGAGCGGCTGGACACCTCGCGCGAGGAGCTGACCGTCGTGCTGCACGTGGACGGCCAGGGCAGCCAGCCGGCGAAGGCGGGCACGTGGGCGGCGCTGCAGGTGGGGGCGCCGGCCGGCGTGCGGTGGGGGTGGAAGAACTTCGTGGACGAGGACGTCCCGATGCTCACCCCTGCGCAGACCTACCAGGTGCTGCCGCTCCCGGACCTCGTCACGTACCAGTGACGGGCGCCCGGCCCGGCCCGCTCGGGGCGGGGTCCGGGCGGCGGGTGCTGGGTCAGGCCGCCTCGTGCTGGCGCGGGACGGCTGCGCAGCGCGCGCGCTCCCCGGCGATCGCAGCCCAGCGCGCCAGCGCGGCGGCGGGGATGGCATCCGCGGTGACGCGGCTCTCCGAGGCGGAGGACGAGAACACGGAGTTCATGATGACGGCGTCGCCCATGGTGGCCTGCTTTCGTTCGGTAGCCCGGCTGGCCCTGGGGGCCCCGTGGCTTTGCGTCCCCGCCTTGCGACGGGTTTGCCATTTCTCGCTGACCTGGTCAGGTTAGGGTCCCGACGGACCGGGATCGGCACCCGGGGGGCCTCGGCCACCCGTTCGGACCAGGGTTTTCACCCGGTCGTGCGGCGCGTCCACCCGCCCGCCGGCCGGCCGGCGGGGCAGGGCGCCGCCGACCCCTCAGCACCGGGCCGGCGTGGTCGATGGGACCAGGTACCGACACCTGAGGAGAACCGCGCGTGGACGCTGTCGCCGGCATCGCCGAACGGATCTGGCAGATCCAGAGCCGCATCGCCCAGCTGGCCCCGCCCGTCCGCGTGACGGTGGGCTCGTCGTCGGCCACCGGCTCGGCCGGCGAGTTCGCCGCCGTGCTCGCCGCCACCGGGACCACGGGCACCGCCGGGACCGCGGCGGTGGCCTCGGGCGCCGACCGGCTCAACGCCAACGGCGTGCCCGTCGACCTCGTCGGCTACGGCAACGGCCGGATCCCGTCCGAGGCGCTGAGCACCATCTCGGGGACCAGCGCGCAGCTGTGGACCCCGGCGGCACGGTCGTTCGAGGCGCTGCGCTCCGCGGCCGCCGCCGACGGCGTCACCATCGGGATCACCGACTCCTACCGGACCTACGAGAGCCAGGTGGACGTCGCGGCCCGCAAGGGCCTCTACAGCCAGGGTGGCCTCGCCGCGACCCCCGGGACCTCCATGCACGGCTGGGGCATGGCGCTCGACCTCAGGCTCGACTCGACGGCGCAGGCGTGGATGCGTGCGCACGGCGAGGACTACGGGTTCGTCGAGGACGTCGCGCGCGAGCCGTGGCACTGGGGCTACCACCCCACGACCTGACGTCCGGGCCCGCACCGGACCCGCCACCCCCAGCGCCGGCCGCGACGGGCCCCCCAACGGCAGCGCGGAACATCCGGAACGGGTTCGGTTCCGGATGTTCCGCGTAGCCGCGCGGGTGTCCGCGACGGCGTCGCGCAGGGGCGAGCCCTCGGTCAGAGCGCCAGGACGGAGATCCGACCCGCGCCGTAGCCCGCGATCGACAGCTCGAGGTCCACCCGGCGCACGAAGGCCAGGACCCACCCGGCGACGTCGGCAGGCAGCCGCTCGCGCGGTGCGTAGGCAGCGTAGAGCCGCACGTGCGGGGCGTCGTCGTGGTTGAACAGCGACGCGGCGACGTTGAGGATCTCCGCGGTGTTGTCGTAGAGCGCCGGGGAGATGAGGCCGTCCTCGACGCACGCCTTGGCCGTCGCCGCGGGGATGAGCGCGATCGCGGCCCCGGCGTGGGCGGCGAGGTCGAGGTCGACGACGATCAGCGACCGGATGGCCAGCATGTCGTCGACGTAGACGCCCACCATGGCGCCCGCCCCGTGGGACGGGTCCACCGGGGCGGCGCCGGTCTTGCCCTCGACGTCGCGACCCAGGAGACCCTCGAAGAGCTCGCGGACCTCGAGCGCAGCGGGCAGCGGGGAGTGCTGGCCGACGGCGCTCATGCGAGGAAGGGGTCGATCGTGTCGCGGAAGACCTCCGCGGTGAACGGCTTGGCGATGAGGAACAGCGCACCGGCGGCATCAGCCTGCTCGCGCATCTCGGCCGAGCCCTCCGACGTGACGAACCCCAGCGGGATGTCGATGCCGTGCCGGCGCATCGCCCGGAGCAGCTCGATCCCGGTCATCTCGGGCATGTTCCAGTCCGACAGCACGAGGTCAGGATCCTGCGCCTGCGCGATCTCGAGCGCCGCGGCGCCGTCTGGCGCCTCGGTGATCTCCCAGTCGTACCCGGCCTGCCGCAGCGTCCGGATGACGATCTGGCGCATGACGCGGCTGTCGTCCGCGACGAGGACTCTCATGTGAACCACCTTGCTCGGTCGTACGGGGGGATCGGGATGGTCACGCCAGCGACCACAGGCTGATGACGAGCAGCCGGCCACGCCAGGCCAGCGCCAGCTCGTGCAGGAGGTTCTCGGGGCTCGTCGGCGGGCGCTCGTGCGTCACCTGCGGCAGCGTCAGCGCGCCGGGGTCGGGGACGAGCGCCTTGACGTTGCCCCCCACGACGTTGGCGACCTCGCCGAGCGCGTCCACGAAGTCGGCGTCGCCGACCTGCTCGTCCGGCTCCATGGCCAGCAGCGCGCGCGTGATCTGCAGCGCGGTGTCGCGCTCCGTGGACAGCAGCACCCGGCCGGGCGCCACGCCGTCGACGTCCACCCACGCGTGCATCGCGTCGGCGATG
This sequence comes from Actinotalea sp., assembly GCF_035443605.1. NCBI lineage: Bacteria > Bacillati > Actinomycetota > Actinomycetes > Micrococcales > Cellulomonadaceae > Actinotalea > Actinotalea sp. Next base: position 54,661 of record NZ_DAORSQ010000003.1, read on the forward strand.
ACCGGCACGTCGCCCACCCACTCGGTCAGCAGGCCGGGCTCCCCGTCGATCATCGCGGAGAAGACCTCGTCGGCGATGGTGAAGATCGGGTCGGTGCCCGTGAAGAGGCTCAGATCGATGGCGGTGCTCATGCGGACTCCTCGAGCTCGACCAGCCCCAGCAGCTGGAGCTTGTCCCGGATCGCGTCCGGCGTGAACGGTTTGATGACGTACTCGTGCGCACCGGCGGCCAGGGCGCGCACGATCTGGTTGTGCTCGCTCTCCGTGGTCACCATCATCAGCGTCACCCCGCGCCACGCGCGGTTCTCGCGGACGGCCAGCACGAACTCCAGCCCGTTCATCACGGGCATGTTCCAGTCGATGCATGCCAGGTCCACCGGGATGCCGGTCTCGAGCACGTCGAGGGCCTCCCGTCCGTCGCCGGCCTCGACCGTGTCGAAGCCCATCGACCGGAGCACCCCCACGATGATGCGGCGCATCGTCCGGGAGTCGTCGATCACCAGTGCCCTCATGCTGCCCTCCGTGCGTTCAGGCGGTAGACGGATCCCCGTCCCACGGTGACCCTCTCCCAGTCGTCGTCGATGCCGATGGTGGTCTCGGCCGCGCCGAGCAGCAGGTAGCCGCCCGGACGCACCACTCGCTGCACGCGACGCAGGACGTCACGCTTGGTCGCGAGGTCGAAGTAGATGAGCACGTTGCGCAGGAACACGACGTCGAACGGTCCACCGGCCGGCGGCACGTCCAGGAGGTTGTGCTGGGCGAAGCTGATCGCGGACCGCAACGGCGCCGCCACCTCCCAGTCGACCCCGGCGCGCGTGAAGTGCTTGACGAGCATCGAGACCGGCAGCCCGCGGTTGACCTCGAGCTGGCTGTACCGGCCGGTGCGGGCCCTGGCCAGCACCTGCTGGTTGAGGTCGGTGCCGAGGATCCGCAGCCGACCGCCGGGGACCAGGTCCGCCAGCGTCATCGCGATGGAGTAGGGCTCCTGACCCGTCGAGCACGCGGCGGACCAGATCCGCAGCGGGCCGGCCGCGCCGCGCGCGCCGAGCAGCTCCGGCACCACGTGGTCGGTCAGCGTCGCGAACGGCTGGGCGTCGCGGAACCAGGACGTCTCGTTGGTCGTCAGCGCCTCGACGACGGCCTCGAGGGCCGCCGGGCTCGCCACGGACCGCAGGGACCGGATGTACGCGTCGACGTCGACGGTGCCCGCCGTCCTGGCGAGCGGCAGGAGCCGGCTCTCGACGAGGTACTCCTTGCCGGCCTCGAGCTGGATCGCGCTGCGCCGGCGGACGAGGTCCGCGACGAAGGAGAAGTTCTCCGCGGCGAGGGTCATCGCACACCTCCCACTGGGCTGGGCTCGACGCCCAGGGCGACGGCACGGGCGATCGCGCCGGCCACCTCGTCGATCGGTAGCACGGCGTGGGCCAGCCCGGCCGTCGCGACGGCTCCCGGCATCCCCCACACCACGCTGGTGGCCTCGTCCTGCGCGATGACCGTGCCCCCCGCGGCGGTCACCGCCTCGCAGCCCGCGCGCCCGTCAGCCCCCATGCCCGTGAGCACGACGGCGAGCAGGTCCCCGCCGTACGCCTCGACGGCGGAGCGGAACATGACGTCGACCGCCGGTCGGCAGAAGTTCACCGGTGGACCGTGCTGCAGGCGCGTGCGCGCACCGCCGGCGGACCGGACGAGCTCGAGGTGCATGTCGCCCGGGGCGATGTACACGGTGCCGCGCTGCAGGTCCTCGCCGCCGGCCGCCTCGATCACCGTGCTGGGACCGAGGCGGTCCAGGCGGGCGGCGAGCTGGCGCGTGAAGACGGGGGGCATGTGCTGGACGATGACGACGGGCACGGGCAGCGGCACGGTCAGGCCGGTCAGGACGCGGGACAGCGCCTCCGGGCCTCCGGTCGAGCTGCCGATGATGACGGCGCGGGGCCGGGCGTGCACCGGGCGAGTGCGCAGGACGAACGGGCGCGGGGCAGAGCGGTCGGGCGCGACACGCTGGGCCGGCGTGCGCGGCGCGGTGGCCGACGGCGCGGCGCCCGGTCGTGCCGCGTCGCGCGGGGTGCCAGCGGGGCGGGGGACGAAGGCCTTGATCCGCGGGATGAGCTCGCCGGCCACCTGGGCCAGCGACTGCTGCACGCTGCCGACGTTCGCCGGCTTCGTGACGTAGTCCGTCGCACCGGCGGCGAGCGCGTCCAGGGTGGCGACGGCGCCGCGCTCGGTGAGCGTCGAGAACATGATGATCGGCATCTTGTGCCCGGCGCGGCGCAGGGCCCGCACCGTCTCGATGCCGTCCATGACGGGCATCTCGATGTCCATCGTGACGAGGTCCGGCGCGAACTGCTCGACCTTCGTCAGGGCGATCTGGCCGTTGGCCGCGACCCCGACGACGTCGATCGCCGGGTCGGAGGACAGGGCATCGGTGACAAGCCGGCGGACGACGACGGAGTCGTCCACCACGAGGACCCTGATCCGAGCCACTTCGCCTCCTCCGGTCATGGCGCGGGGTGCCCGCGACAGGTGTCAGATCGGCCGTCACCGGCCGGTTGTGAGCCGTCCTGGTGGGCGGCACGGGCCGGGCTCCCGGCCGCCGCTCAGGGCGGCCGGGAGCCCGGTCGGTGGGTCAGTACGTGAACGCCGCGACGCGGACGCGCAGGTCGGCCGCCATCTGCGACAGGTCGCCCGTCGCGGCCTGCAGCTGGGTCATGACGTCCGACGCGGACGATGCCGCCGACGCCACGCCCGTGATGTTCGCGGCGATCTCCCCGGAGCCCGTCGCCGCCTCGGCCACACCGCGGGACATCTCGGTGGTCGTGGCCGTCTGCTCCTCGACCGCCGAGGCGATCGTCAGCTGGTAGTCGTTGATCGACGCGATGATCTCGGCGATCTCACCGATCGCCGCGACAGCGCCGATGGTGTCGGCCTGGATGGCCTCGACGCGGCGTGAGATGTCCTCGGTGGCCCGCGCGGTCTCCTGCGCCAGCTCCTTGACCTCCCCGGCGACGACGGCGAAGCCCTTGCCGGCCTCGCCGGCACGCGCGGCCTCGATCGTCGCGTTGAGCGCGAGCAGGTTGGTCTGCTCGGCGATCTGCGTGATCGTCTTGACCACGTTGCCGATCTCAGCCGACGACGCCCCCAGCTTGGACACCGACGCGTTGGTGGCCTGCGCGGCGAACGTCGCCTGCGCAGCCACCTTGGCGGCCTCGTTGGCGTTCTGGGCGATCTCGCGGATCGAGGCGCCCATCTGCTCAGCCCCGGCCGAGACGGCCTGGACGTTGCGGCTGACCTGCTCGGCCGCGGCGGCGACCACCCCGGCCTGCACGCTGGTCTCCTCG
>NZ_DAORSQ010000004.1:0-51093 GCF_035443605.1 Actinotalea sp.
CCGCGTCCCAGTTGACCTCGCCGGCGTAGAGCACCGCGTTGCGGCCCTTGCCGATGTCGACGAACGCGGCCTCCATGCTCGGCAGCACGTTCTGCACGCGGCCGAGGTAGACGTTGCCCGCGGTGGAGGACTGCGCGTTCTGCGCGGAGCGCGAGACGAAGTGCTCCACGAGCACACCGTCCTCGAGGACCGCGATCTGCACGCGGCCCGCGGCCTCCCGCACGATCATCGTGCGGGCCACGGCCTCGCGCCGGGCGAGGAACTCGGACTCGGTGATGATCGACCGACGGCGCCCCTGGTCGCGCCCGTCCCGGCGCCGCTGACGCTTCGCCTCGAGCCGCGTCGAGCCCTTGAGCGCGGTCACCTCGTCCGAGCCGGTGCGGCCCGAGCGCGAGCGCGTGCGGGTGGAGGTCGTCTGGGCCACGGCGGACTCGTCCGTCGCGCCCTCGGGGCGAGCACCCCGGCGGCGGCGGCGACGACGACGGCTGGACGCCGAGCCCTCGCCGGCATCGGACTCCTCGCCGTCCTCGGTGTCGTCCACCTCGCCCGAGTCCTCGGGCTCGCCCTGCTCGGCGGCGGGCTCGTCGCCCTCGTCGCCTGCGGCGCGCTCACCGGAGCTGCGGCTGCGGCGCCCGCGGCCGCCACGACGCCGACGACGACGCGCGGCACCGGCCTCGTCCGCCTGCTCCCCGCCGTCCTCGTCCAGCTCGTCGGGCTCGTCGTCCGCCGCGGCGTCGACCAGCGCCTCGTCCTCGTCCTGTGCCGCGACGTCCTCGCCGACCGGGACCGTGACCTCGACGTCCTCGTCCTCGGGGCGCGGGGGGCCGGCCGGGGCCATCGCGCGGCGGCGCTTGGGGCGGCTCGTCGGGTCCGGCGCCTGGAACAGCAGCGCCGTGGTCGACATCGTCGCCACCTCGGCCACGACCGGCTCGCGCGGCGCACCGAGCTCGGCGATGACGTCGAGGGCCGGTGCGGCCTCCTCGGCCGACGCCGCGACGGACCGGGACCGCGACCGCGAGCGCGTGGCCCGCTTCGGTGCGGCGTCGGCCAGCTCGATCTCCTCGACCTGCGCGACCGTCTCGGCCGCGGCGTCTGCCTCGACGGCGGCGGGCGCGGCGTCCGTCGCGCGGCCGCGGCGACGACGGGCGGGGGCAGCGGGCGCCTCGGTCCCTGCGGGCTCGCCGGGGGCGGCGGGCTCGGCGGGGGCGACGACCGGGGCAGCCTCGGCGGCCGGGGCCGCGGCCGCTGAGGTGGCGCGCCGTGACCGTGAGCGCGTGGCCTTGGCCGGCGCGGCGTCGGGTGCCGCCTCGACGACGGGTGCGCCCACCGCGGCGGGCGCGACCGTCACGGCCGTGACCTCCACGCTGCCGGCCGCCCCGGAGGGCGAGGTGGCCCGCCGGCTCCGGCGCACGCGGGGGGCTGCGGCAGTGGTGTCGTCCGGTGTCGTGTTCTCGTCGGTCACGAGGTGCTCCAAGCCCGGTGGCTGTCCACACTCGCCGGCCCTCGGGCGGTTCGGTCGTCGCGGGCGCCTGGCGCTCCGCGACGGAAGTCGTCGGTGTCGTCGTGCTGGCCGGGTGGGCGTCACCGGCGCCTGCCTTGTCACGGTATGACGGCGGCGCGCGGCGGGTCGCGGACCCGGAGCAGAAACATGGCGGCGAGCGGGTCGGTGTGGCGACCTGCCCAGCCGTGGCCAGTATCGCACAGCGACCGCGGCGCGCCTCCTTCCGGCGCACCGGCCGGACACGAGAGGATGTGACGCACCGTCAGGAAAAGGGGACCAAGGTCCCGGGTGCAGCGAACGTCTCGTTCCTACGTTCAGGGATGACGCACCTCGTCGTCGCCCGCTGTCCTGTGCCCTCAGAGGAGAGACCGTGGAAGCACTTGACCTGGCCCGATGGCAGTTCGGGATCATCACGGTCTATCACTTCATCTTCGTGCCCCTGACGATCGGCCTGTCGCCGCTCGTCGCCGTCATGCAGACCCTCTGGTACAAGACCGGCAACGAACGCTGGCTCAGGCTGACCAAGTTCTTCGGCAAGCTGCTGCTCATCAACTTCGCCATCGGCGTCGCGACCGGCATCGTGCAGGAGTTCCAGTTCGGCATGAACTGGAGCGAGTACTCCCGGTTCGTCGGCGACATCTTCGGCGCCCCGCTCGCGATGGAGGCCCTCGCGGCCTTCTTCATCGAGTCGACCTTCCTCGGCCTGTGGATCTTCGGCTGGGACAAGCTCCCGAAGAAGCTCCACCTCGCGATGATCTGGCTGGTCGCCTTCGGCACCAACCTGTCGGCGTTCTTCATCCTCGCCGCCAACTCGTGGATGCAGCACCCGGTCGGCGCGATCTTCAACGCCGAGACGGGCCGAGCGGAGATGGTCGACATCGGCGCCGTGCTCTCGAACCCGACACTCATGACGACGTTCCCGCACGTCATCACGTCGGCCCTGCTGACCGCCGGCACGTTCATCGTCGGCATCTCGGCCTGGTGGATGGTCAAGGACGTCCGTGCGGGCCGCAAGGACCGTGCGATCGACGTCTACCGTCCAGCGATGGTGCTCGGCCTCATCGTCACGCTCGCCGCCGGCGTCGGTGTCGCGATCAGCGGCGACCTGCAGGCCAAGATGATGTTCGAGCAGCAGCCCATGAAGATGGCCGCTGCCGAGGCCCTGTGCGAGAGCGCAGACGGCGCCTCGTTCTCCATCCTCGCCATCGGCGACCTGTCGGACAGCTGCGAGGGCGTCTCCCACGTCATCGAGATCCCGGGCCTGACCTCATGGATGGCCACCGGGGACTGGAACGCCCCGATCACGGGCGTCGAGGACCTGCAGGCCCAGTTCACCGAGAAGTTCGGCGAGGGCCAGAACTACGTCCCGCCGCTGGCCGTCACGTACTGGAGCTTCCGGCTGATGATCGGCATGGGCGTCGGCTCCGCAGCCCTGGCGGCCGCCGCCCTGTGGTTGACCCGCAAGGGGCAGGTCGTCGACAAGCGGTGGTTCTCGACGCTGGCGCTCATCGCCATCCCCACGCCCTTCCTCGGCGCGGCGTTCGGCTGGATCTTCACCGAGATCGGTCGGCAGCCGTGGGCCGTCGTGCCCAACCCGACGGGCGTCGACCAGGTGTGGATGCTCACCTCGCAGGGTGTCTCCACGGTGGTCGGCCCCTGGTCGGTGATCCTCTCGATGACCTCCTTCACCGTGCTCTACGCCGTCCTGGCGGTGTTCTGGTACAAGCTCATGACGCGCTACGCCGCAGAGGGCGTCGCCGACTCCGAGCCCGATGTGAGCCCCGACAACACGGACGCGAGCGGCGACCGCCCGCTGTCCTTCGCCTACTGAGAGAGCGGGAGAGACATGGAATTGTCGACCGTCTGGTTCCTGCTCATCGCGGTCCTGTGGACCGGCTACCTCGTGCTCGAGGGCTTCGACTTCGGCGTCGGCATGCTGCTGCCCGTCCTGGGCCGCAAGGACGCCGATCGTCGGGTCATGATCAACACCATCGCGCCCGTCTGGGACGGCAACGAGGTGTGGCTGCTCACGGCGGGTGGCGCCACGTTCGCCGCGTTCCCCGAGTGGTACGCCACGATGTTCTCCGGCTTCTACATCGCGCTGCTGCTCATCCTGCTCGCGCTCATCGTGCGCGTGGTGGCGTTCGAGTGGCGAGGCAAGTTCAACGACGACACGTGGCGCGGCTGGGCCGACCGAGCGATCATCTTCGGCTCCTGGATCCCCGGCATCCTGTGGGGCGTGGCCTTCGGCAACCTGGTGCGCGGGGTCCACCTCGACGCCGACCACCAGTACGCCGGCACGTTCTTCGACCTGCTCAACCCGTTCGCCCTGCTCGGCGGTGCGACCACCGCGCTGATCTTCCTCACGCACGGCGCGATCTACCTGTCGCTCAAGACCGACGGCGACATCCGGGCGCGTGCGCGTGCCCTGTCCGTGAAGCTCTCGATCGCGACCGTCGTGGTGGCGGGTGCGTTCGCCGTGTGGACGCAGGTCGCCTACTCGGTGCCGTGGACCTGGGCCGCGACCCTCGTCGCGGCGCTCGCCCTGGTGGCCGTCGTGCTGCTCACCCGGATGGGCCGCGAGGGCTGGGCGTTCACCGCCTCGGCCGTCGCGATCGTCGCCGCCGTGGTGCTGATCTTCGGTTCCCTGTACCCGGACGTCATGCCGGCGATCGACCCGGCCAACTCGCTGACGGTCACCAACGCGTCGTCCACGGACTACACGCTGACGATCATGACGTGGGTGGCTGTCATCCTCACCCCGGTCGTGCTTGCCTACCAGGCATGGACGTACTGGGTGTTCCGCAAGCGCCTGACCGTCGAGCACATCCCGGCGCACGGCGGCCTGCCCCTCGCGAAGGTGTGAGGCCGCTCGACCCACGGCTGCTTCGACGCGCGCGGTCAGCGCGCCGGTACGTCCTGCTCACCGCGGGGCTCGGCGCGCTGACCGCTGCTCTCGTGGTGGCCCAGGCGCTCCTGCTCGCGGCCGCGGTGGCACCGGTGATCACGCGCACCGCGGACTGGCCCGACGTCGCCGGGACGGTCGGCTGGCTCGCCCTCGTCGTCGTCGCGCGCGCCCTGGTCACCGGGCTGCAGGAGCGCTGGGCGCACCGCTCGGCGGTCCGCGCCGTCGCGGAGCTGCGCGAGCAGGTCGTCGCCCACGCCGCGGCGCTGGGCCCGCGGTGGCTCGCCTCCCACCCGGGCGTCGCCACGCTGGCCACCCGGGGGCTGGACTCGCTCGAGCCGTACTTCGTGCGGTACCTGCCGCAGCTGCTGCTGGCCGCGACCGTGACGCCCGGCGCCCTGGCCGTCGTGCTGGGTCACGACTGGATCGCCGCGCTGACGATCATCGTCACGCTCCCCCTCGTGCCCGTGTTCATGGTGCTCATCGGACGGCTGACCCAGGGGTACGCCGACGAGCGCCTGGTCGTCATGCAGCGGCTGGGCCACCAGGTGCTCGACCTGCTCGCCGGCCTGCCCACGCTGCGCGCGCTCGGCCGCGAGCGGGGCCCGGCCGCCCGGGTGCGCGAGCTCGGCGACGCCCACCGCCGGGCCACGATGGGCACGCTGCGCGTGGCCTTCCTGTCCGGGATGGTGCTCGAGCTGCTCACCACGCTCTCGGTCGCCCTCGTGGCCGTCGGCGTCGGCTTCCGGCTCGTCTACGGGGAGCTCGACCTGCAGACCGGCCTCGCGGTGCTCGTCCTGGCCCCCGAGGTGTACCTGCCGCTGCGCCAGGTGGGCGCACACTTCCACGCGTCGGCCGACGGCGTCGCGGCGGCCGACGGCGCGTTCGCCGTGCTGGAGGTCCCCCTGCCGGCGCGCGGCACCGCCACGGCGCCCGACCTGGCCACCGCGACGCTCCGGCTCGACGGGGTGTCGGTCGAGGCCCCGGACCGCGCGACGCTCGCGCCCGCGTGGCTCGACCTGGTGCTGCGACCCGGCCAGGTGCTCGCGCTGGCCGGGGCCAACGGCGCCGGCAAGTCCACGGCCGTCGCCGTGCTGCTCGGCCTGCTGGAGCCGGACCGCGGGCGCGTGCTCGTCGAGCCCGTCGACAGCCCGCCCGTCGACCTCGCGACGGTCGACCCGCGCACCTGGTGGGACCAGATCGCCTGGGTGCCGCAGCGGCCCGTCCTCGAGCCCGGCACGGTGCGCGAGGCCGTGGCCAGGGGCCGCGACGTCGCCCCTGCCGACCTGGACCGCGCGGCCCGCCTCACCGGGCTCGATGCGGTGCTCGCCACGCTCCCGGCCGGCTGGGACACGACCGTCGGCCAGGGTGGCGTCGGGCTGAGCCTCGGCCAGCGCCAGCGGGTCGCCCTGACCCGTGCGCTCGTCGACCCGGCCCGGCTCGTGGTGCTCGACGAGCCCACCGCGCACCTCGACGCCGACGGCGAGGCCGTGGTGCTCGCGACCGTCGAGCGCCTGCGCGCGGCGGGGCGCACCGTCCTGCTCGTGGCGCACCGGCCCACGCTGCTGCGCTGCGCCGACGTCGTGGTCACGGCGGCGAGCGCGCCGCTCGTGGTCTCGGCCGAGGCTGCCGCGCCGGCCGAACCCGCCGGTGAGGCGGTCCGATGAGCCGTCTGGAGCGCTGGCGCGCCGACCCGCTGTGGCGCGCGGTCGCCCTGCTCGAGGTGGACCGGCGCCGCTTCGCGCTCGCCGTCCTGGCCGGGGCCGGTGGCCTCGGCAGCGCCGTCGGCCTCGCGGCGGTCTCCGCGTGGCTCATCGCCCGCGCCTCGCAGATGCCGCCCGTGATGTACCTCAACGTGGCCGCCGTCTCGGTGCGCACGCTCGGCATCTCGCGCGGGCTGCTGCGCTACGTCGAGCGGATCGTCTCGCACGAGGTCGCGCTGCGGGGGATGGCGACGCTGCGGGTGCGGATGTACGAGCGGCTCGCCGCCGGCTCCCCCGCCGCGGTGGTCCGGCTGCGTCGCGGCGACCTGCTGGCCCGGGTGGGCGCGGACGTCGACGCGGTCGGGGACGCCGTGGTGCGCGGCCTGCTGCCCGTCGCCGTCGCCGCCGTGCTCGGCGTCGGCAGCGTGGTGCTCGTCGGGGTGTTCCTGCCGTCCGCCGGGGCCGCCCTCGCCGCGGGCCTGCTCGTGGCAGGGGTGGTCGCCCCCTGGTGGTCGGTGCGCGCCACCCGCACCGTGGAGGAGCGCTCCGCCGCGGCCCGCGCCGAGATGGCCGCGGTGACGATGACCCTGCTCGACGGCGCCGGTGAGCTGGCCGTCGCTGGCCGGGTCCCGGAGACCTTGCGCGGCCTGCGGGACACCGACGCACGCCTCGCCGACGCGGCAGACGCCGGTGCGCGGCCGGCCGCCGTGGCCGCGGCGCTCGGCCCGCTGGCGATGGGTGGCGCGATGCTCGCCTCGATCGTGCTCGGCGTGCCCGCCACCACGGCGGGCCTGCTCGCCCCCGTGGAGCTCGCGGTCATCGTGCTGACGCCGCTCGCCGCGTTCGAGGCCACGTCGCTGCTGCCCGGCGCCATGGTCGCCCTGCTGCGCTCGCGCCAGGCCGCCCGGCGCGTCATGGAGCTGCTCGACGGCGCGGCGGACCCCGGGGCTGCTGGGGCGCCGCACGAGGCCGCCGAGGCCGTGGCAGCGAGCGCACCGGACCCCGACGCCGCCGCTGCACCGCCGCTGCTGGAGGCGCGCGGGCTGGCCTGCGGCTGGCCCGACGGCCCGGCACTGCTGCGCGACCTCGACCTGGGCCTGGCGCCCGGCCGCACGGTCGCCGTCGTCGGCCCCAGCGGGCTGGGCAAGACGACGCTGCTGCTCACGCTGGCGGGGCTGCTGCCGCCCGTGCGCGGCCAGGTCCTCACGAGCGGCCGGCCGATCCACGCGATGCCCCGGGCCGAGGCCGCGGCGAACGTCGCGATGACGGCAGAGGACGCGCACGTCTTCGACACCACGGTGCTGGAGAACCTGCGCGTGGCCCGCGGGGACGTCGACGGGGCCGCGGCGACCGACGCACTGGACGCCGTCGGGCTCGGGAGCTGGCTCGCCGGCCTGCCCGACGGCCTGGACACCGCGCTGGGCAGCGACGCGGCGCGCGTCTCGGGCGGCGAGCGCCGCCGGCTGCTCGTGGCCAGGACCCTGCTCTCGGCCGCCCCCGTGCTGCTGCTCGACGAGCCCACCGAGCACCTCGACGCCGCCGGGGCGCGCACGCTCCTCACCGGGCTGCTGGACGGCACCCTCGCGCCCGGCCGCGCCGTCGTCGTCGTCACGCACCGCCTCGACGGCGTCGAGGCCGCCGACGAGGTGATCCTGCTCGACGGGACGGGTACCGTGCGGGCACGGGGACGGCACGGCGAGCTCATGGCCGGCCCCGGAGCCGCAGCCGCGTACCGCGAGGCGTGGCAGGCCCAGCAGGAGGAGTCCGCATGAGGCACGACCACCACGACGGCTCCCTGGCCGCCGCGGACCTGCTCCAGGCCGCCCTTGGCCTGGCCTCCGACCTCGACCTGCCCACCGTGCTGCACCGGTTCGTCGCGGCCAGCGCCGATCTCACCGGGGCGCGGTTCGGCGCCATCAACGTGCTGGACGCGCGCGGGCGTTCGACGACCTTCGTGCACACCGGGATGGACGACCAGCGCGCCGCGATGCTGGGCCGGCCGCCGCACGCCATCGGCGTGCTCGGCTCGATCCCGCCGCACGGCACGCTGCGGCTGGACGACCTCATGCACCACCCCAGCTACAAGGGCTTCCCGGCGAACCACCCCCCGATGGGCTCGTTCCTCGGCACCGCGGTGCGCGTGCGGGACCGCGTGTTCGGCTACCTGTACCTCTCGGAGAAGCCCGGCGGCTTCACCGACGCCGACGACGAGGTGGTCATCACCCTGGCCGCCGCCGCGGCCGTCGCGATCCAGAACGCCCAGATGTACGCCGAGTCCGAGCGCCGCGAGCACTGGCTGCGCGCCGGCCAGCAGATCACCACGATGCTGCTGTCCGGGGCCGAGGAGGAGGACGTGCTGGCCCAGATCGCGGCGTCCTCGCGCGAGGTCGCGGGCGCGGACACGGCGGCCCTGGTGCTGCCGGGCGTCGGCGACACGTGGGTGATGGAGATCGTCGACGGCGTCGGCGCCGCGGAGCTCATGGGCACCGTCATGCCGCCGGACGGCCGCTCCCAGACAGTGCTGCGGGACGGCAACGGCCTCGTGGTCGACTCGCTGTCGCGGGCCAGGGCCATGCGGGTGGACGCCATGCGCCAGTTCGGCCCCGCGCTGTACGCCCCCATGCAGGCCGACGGCCGGGGGGTCGGTGTGCTCGTCCTGCTGCGCCGGGTCGGCTCGGCGCCCTTCGGCCCCAGCGACCTGGCGACCGCCGAGACGTACGCGGCGCAGGCCGCCCTCGCGCTGGTGCTCGCCGAGGCGCGCCACGCCCAGGACGTCGCGGCGCTCCTCGACGAGCGCGAGCGGATCGCCCGCGACCTGCACGACCTCGCCATCCAGCAGCTCTTCGCCACCGGCATGCAGCTCGAGACGGTCCGCCGCCGGGCCGCGCGCGGCGTGGACCCGTCGGAGCTCACGGGGATCATCGAGGACGCGCTCGACAACGTCGACTCCACGGTCCGCCAGATCCGCTCCATCGTGCACGCGCTGCGCGACCCGGACGCCAGCGCGCCGCTGGCCGAGCGGATGCGCCGGGAGGCGTCCCTCGCGCGCACCGGGCTGGGCTTCGCCCCCTCGCTGGTCGTCACGGTGGACAAGCGCGTCCTGGACAGCGCCGAGGCACACCCGGGCGACGCGGGCGCGCTGGACGACCGCGTCGGCGAGGACCTCGCCGACGACCTCGTCGCGGTGATCCGCGAGGGGCTGGCCAACGCCGCACGGCACGCGCGCGCGACGGCGGTGACCGTGCGGGTGGAGCTCGCGGGCGAGTCGCCCGAGGGCACCGTCACGGTCGAGGTGGAGGACGACGGCGCGGGCCTGCCGGCCGACCGGGACCGCCGCTCCGGCACGGACAACCTCGCCGCCAGGGCGCGGCGGCACGGCGGCACGTTCACGCTGGGGGCGACCGCCGAGGGTCGCGGCACGCTGCTGACGTGGCAGGTCCCCCTGCGCACGCAGCGCTGAGGTCAGTCGCCGGGCTCGCTGCGCCAGGAGCTGTGCTTGTGCCCTGCCACCCAGGCGGCGACCTGGGTGCGGCGCTGCAGACCCATCTTCGACAGCAGCGACGTGATGTGGTTCTTGACGGTCTTCTCCGCGACGCCCAGGCGCTCGGCGATCTCCCGGTTGGACATGCCGTCCCCGATGAGGTCGAGCACCTTGCGCTCGGACGGCGTGAGGTCGGCCGTCGGGTCGTCGTGGTCGGCGCGGCGACGGGTCACCGTGCGCTCGTCGAGCAGGGTGCGGCCCGCCGCGACCGAGCGGATGACGTCGGCGATCTCGGCCCCGCGCACGCTCTTGAGGACGTAGGCGGCCGCACCGGCCGCGAGGGCCGCCGCCAGGGCGTCGTCGTCGTCGAAGGACGTCAGGACGATCGCGCGGCTCTCGGGCAGCGTGTCGCGCAGCGCCATCATGAGGTCGATCCCGGTGCCGTCCGGCAGCTGCAGGTCGACGAGCATCACCTGGGGGCGCACGAGGGTCGCGCGGCGCACTCCCTCGGCGACCGAGCCGGCCTCGGCGACGACGCCCATGCCCTCGGACCGGTCGATGACCTCCGCGATGCCTCGCCGCACGACCTCGTGGTCGTCGACGATCATCACGGCGATGTCGCTGGTGCGACCGGACGGGGGCGGGACGGTTGCTGCCACGCTGCGCATCCTAGGCAGTTCCGCGCCCGGTTGCCGCACGGCGTGCCGCACGTGGACGAGGCTGGCAGCGCGAGCAGGTGAACGAGGACCGGTTCATGAAGGCGGTCCGCACCACGGGCGTGCCGCACCGGGGACACGGGCGCCCCGCCTGGCCGTACACCGCCAGCGAGCGGTCGAAGTAGCCCGACGAGCCGTTGACGTCGACGTAGAGCGCGTCGAAGCTCGTCCCGCCCACGCGCAGGGCCTCGCGCATCACGGCCGCGGCGGCGTCGAGCACGCGCTGGGCCTCGACCGGGCGCAGCCGGTCCGTGGGGCGGGTGCCGTGCAGCCCGGCGCGCCACAGCGCCTCGTCGGCGTAGATGTTGCCGATCCCCGACACGAGGGTCTGGTCGAGCAGCGCGCGCTTGAGCTCCGTCCGCCGACGCCGCAGCGCGGCCACGAGGGCCGGGTGGTCGAGATCCGGGTCGAGCAGGTCCCGCGCGATGTGCGCCACCGCGGGCGGCAGTGCGGTCAACGGGCTGCCGAGGCCACCGGGCCGGGCGTCGGGGGTCGGCACGAGCCCCGTCACCGCGAGGTGGCCGAAGGTCCGCTGGTCGACGAAGTCCAGGACCAGCTCCCCGCCGTCGCCGTCGCGTCCGCCAGCACCCTGCCCCTGACCCTGGACCGGCCCCTGAACCTCGACCTGCCCCTCGAGGTGCAGCCGGGCGCGCAGGTGGGGGTGCCGCCCGGCGTCGGCGGCGTGGTGGACGAGCAGCTGGCCGCTCATCCCGAGGTGGGCGAGCAGCGCGCCGTCCGGCGCGTCGGCGCCCGGCGCACCGTCGAGCAGCAGCCACAGGAACTTGCCGCGACGCACGGCCGAGGTGAGGGTCCGGCCGGTGAGGCGCGCGGCGAAGTCGGCGGGGCCCGCCTCGTGCCGGCGCACGGCCGACGCGCGGAACACCTCGACGCCGGCGACCTCACGGCCCAGCACGTGCCGGGCCAGGCCGTCCCGGACGGTCTCGACCTCGGGGAGCTCCGGCACGCGGCGCGGCTCAGGCCTGCTCGACCGGGGCCGCCAGCTCGCGCAGGGCGTGGTAGGCGGTCGCGGCTGCCTCCTGCTCGGCGACCTTCTTGGCCGGTCCGGTGCCCGTTCCCCGCACCTGCCCGTCCAGCACGATCCGCGCGGTGAAGGTGCGCGCGTGGTCGGGACCGTCGCCCTCGCACCGGTACTCCGGCACGCCCAGGCCGAGCCGGGCGGCGATCTCCTGCAGTGAGGTCTTCCAGTCCAGGCCGGCGCCGAGGTCCGCGGCGACCGCCAGGGTCCCGTCGACGAGGCGCTCGACGACGCCCCGCGCCGTCTCCAGCCCGTGCGTGAGGTAGACGGCACCGAAGAGCGCCTCGAGGGTGTCGGACAGGATCGAGTCCTTGTCCCGGCCACCGGTCGACAGCTCGCCCTTGCCGAGCAGCAGGTACTGCCCGAGCCCGATCTCGCGCGCGATGGCCGCGAGGGCCCGCTGCGAGACGGTCGCCGCCCGCATCTTCGCGAGCTCCCCCTCCGACAGGCCGGGGTGGCGGCGGTACAGCGCCTCGGTGACGACCAGCCCGAGCACCGTGTCGCCGAGGAACTCCAGGCGCTCGTTGGTGGGGATGCCACCGGCCTCGTGCGCGAACGACCGGTGGGTCAGCGACAGCACGAGAAGCTCGGGGTCCAGGTGGACCCCGAGCTTCTCGACGAGGGGTGCGGAGGGCGCCGCGGTCATCGACCGGCCCGCCGGTCCACGACGGTCAGTGCGCCTGGTGCTCGGTGCGCACGGCCTCGGCGTACGTACGCCCGTTGTAGTTGCCGCAGGTGGGGCACGCCACGTGCGGCATGGTGTTGCCCTTGCACTTGCTGCAGGTGGTGAGCGCGGTGGCAGTGGTCTTCCACTGCGACCGACGCGCACGGGTGTTGCTGCGCGACATCTTGCGCTTCGGAACAGCCACGGCTAGCTCTCTTTCGTGTCGTCGAACAAGGTCTTCATCCGGTCGAGCTCAGCCCACCGGGGGTCCAGGATCTCGTGCGTGTGCTCCGCGTCGCCGAAGTCCGCCAGCTTGGCTCCGCACTCGGAGCACAGACCGGGGCACTGCGGCGAGCAGACCGGGCGGAACGGCAGTGCAGGCACCACCGTGTCGCGCAGGGCGGGCTCGATGTCGACGAGGTCTCCCTCGAGCTCACGCACGTCCTCCTCGTCGTCACCGTCCTCGATGGCGACCTTGGCCCGCTCAGGGTAGACGTACAGCTCCTGCATCTCGACGTCGATCTCGCCGACGATCTCGTCCAGGCACCGCACGCACTCCCCGACGGTCCGGCCCCGGACGGATCCGGAGACCAGGATCCCCTCCATGACGGCCTCGAGCCTCAGGTCGAGGTCGAGGTCGCTGCCGGCGGGGACACCGATCACGGCGGTACCGAGATCCTCCGGCGCACCGATCGTCCGCTGGACCCGCCGCATCGTTCCCGGTCGCCGACCGAGCTCGTGCGTGTCGAGCACGAACGGCGAACGGGGATCGAGTGTGATCGGGCGCTCCACAGCGTCAGTCCTGGGTCGAGGGGTCTCGGTCCACGCCGCGAGCGGCAGGACCAACGGGCAATGCTACGCCATGGCGAGGGTCGGGCCCAACCCGCGGGCCCACCCGCCGGCCCCTGCCGGGGATCAACCCTGCGGGTCGAGCCGACCGGCGAGCTTGGCCCGCCCGGCCTGGACCTGGCTGAGCACCTTGCCCAGGTCGATCTCGAAGTCGGCCAGGCGGCGGTCGCAGTAGTCGTCGGCGTCGCGCCGCAGCCCCGCGGCGGTCTGCTCGGCCTGCGCGACGATCTCGTCCGCCCGCACCCTGGCCGCCACGACCACCTGCTCCGTGCTGACGAGCTCCTCCGCGCGGGCTCGGGCTGCGGCGATCACCTGCTCCGCGTCGTCCTGCGCGACCGCGAGCACCTCGTCCGCGCCCGCGAGCACCTCGTCCGCCTGCGTCAGCTGGCTCGGCAGCACGGTGTGGGCCTGGTCGACCAGGTCGAGCAGCTCCGCCCGGTTGACGAGCACCGAGGAGGACATCGGCATCGAACGTGCCTGGGTGATCGCACGCTCGAGTGCCTCGAGGATGCCCGTCAGGCCCTCGACCTGCTCCTGCGTCGTGGCGTCCTGCTCGTCCGGTGCCATCTCAGTCTCCGTCCGTCGGGGGCGCCAACCGTGCGCGGACCAGGGCCGCGACGCCGGCGGGCACCAGGTCCTCGATGCGTCCGCCGTGCCGCGCCACGTCCTTGACCAGCGAGGACGCGATGTGGGACACCTCGCGGTCGGCCGGGAGGAAGAGGGTCTCGACGCCCGTGAGGTGGCGGTTCATCCACGCCATCGGCAGCTCGGCGTCGTAGTCCCCGCCGCCGCGCAGGCCCTTGAGGAGCACGGTCGCGCCCTCCTGGGCGCAGAAGTCGACGAGCAGCCCCGGCACCGCGGCGACGCGCACGTTCGGCAGGTCGGCGACGGCGGCCTCGACCAGCCCGACCCGCTCGTCGAGCGTCAGCAGGGGCGCCTTGCCGGCGTGGGTGGCGACGGCGACGACGACCTCGTCGAACAGCCGGGCCCCCCGGCGGATGACGTCGAGGTGGCCGAGCGTCACCGGGTCGAAGCTCCCGGGGCAGACGGCGATGCTCACCAGGTCACCTTAGGCCTGCGCGAACCACAGCACCGTCTCCCCGTAGCGCCGCTCGTCGGTGCGCCGCAGCGCGGGCCCCGCGCCCGGCATGTCGGGCGCGTCGGGCCACGCGGGCTCCGGGCTGCGGGTGGACCGTTCGACGACGACGACGGCGCCCGGCGCCAGGCGGGGCGCCAGCGCGGCGAGCACCGCCGCGAGCTCGGTCTCCGCGAGGTCGTACGGCGGGTCGACGAAGGCGACGTCCACGGGCTCGCCCGGCCGCGCCAGGAACGACTGCACCCGCTCGCCCGCCACGACGACGCCGGCCAGGCCGAGGGTCTCGGCGTTGCGACGGCACACGCGCGCGGCGTCCCGTGCCGACTCCACGAGCACGACGGCATGCGCGCCGCGGCTCGCGGCCTCCAGCCCCAGCGCACCCGAGCCGGCGAACAGGTCGAGGACGCGGGCGCCGTCGAGCAGGCCGGCGTGCTCGAGCCGGGAGAACAGGGCCTCGCGGACCCGGTCGCTCGTGGGTCGGGTGCCCTTGCCAGGGACCTGGAGGGTCCGCCCCCCGGCAAGGCCGGCCACGATCCGCGTCACGAGCCACACCCTAGGTCAGGCGCGCTCGAGGAAGTCCTCGTGACCCGGGTCGAGCCAGGTCTCGATCGCGTCCGCGAGCGCGGGCCAGCGCGCGAGCGTCGGGTCCTGCGCCACGAGCGCCGTGGCCTCCTCACGCGCCAACGCGATGAGATCGGCGTCGCGCACCACGCGCAGCAGCCGCAGGGAGCTCGTCGACCCCGACTGCGACGCGCCCAGCACGTCGCCCTCGCGGCGCAGCTCGAGGTCCACCGTTGCCAGCCGGAAGCCGTCCGTCGTCGCGGCAAGGGTGCTCAGCCGGGTGGCCGCGTCCGAGCCGGCCTGCGCGTCCGCGACGAGCAGGCACAGCCCCGGCGCCGTGCCGCGGCCCACGCGCCCGCGCAGCTGGTGCAGCTGGGACAGGCCGAAGCGGTCCGCGTCGAGCACCACCATGACCGTGGCCTCGGGCACGTCGACGCCCACCTCCACGACGGTCGTCGAGACCAGCACCGGCACCTCGCCCGAGGCGAACCGCGCCATGACGTCGTCCTTCTCGGCGGCGGGCAGCCGGCCGTGGAGCACGCCGATCCGCACGCCGGCGAGCGTCGGCAGCCCCGCGAGCTCCGCGGCCACCTCCTCGACGGCGCGCAGCGGCGGTCGCGGCGTGGGCTGCGGCCCGAGGTCGAGCACCGCGTCCGGCGCGACGAGGTCCGCGTCGTCCGTCCCGCGCGCGTCCACCCGGTCGTCCGGGCTGATCCGGGCACAGACGACGTAGGCGCGGTGCCCGGCGTCGACCTCCTCGCGCACCCTCGCCCAGGTGCGGGCCAGCCAGCCGGCGTTGTCCGCGGCCACGACGTGCGTGGTGGTCCCCGGCCGGCCGGCCGGCACCTCGGCCAGCGTGGAGACCTCGAGGTCCCCGAAGAGCGTCATCGCCACCGTCCGCGGGATGGGCGTTGCGGTCATGACGAGCAGGTGCGGCGTGATCCCGGCCCGGCCGCGCAGCGCGTCGCGCTGCTCGACCCCGAAGCGGTGCTGCTCGTCGACGACGACGAGCCCGAGGTCGGCGAACTGGACGTGCTCGCCCAGCAGCGCGTGCGTGCCGACGACGATCCCGGCCCTGCCGGACGCGGCGTCGAGCAGGGCGGCCCGGCGCGCCGCGGTGCCCTGCGAGCCCGTCAGCAGGGCCACACGCGTCGCGTGCTCGGCGCCACCGAGCATGCCGTCCTCGGCGAGCGGGCCGAGCAGGGCGCGCAGCGTGCGCAGGTGCTGGGCCGCGAGCACCTCCGTCGGCGCCAGCAGCGCGGCCTGCCCGCCCGAGTCGACCACCTGGAGCATGGCGCGCAGGGCGACCACCGTCTTGCCGGAGCCCACCTCGCCCTGGAGGAGCCGCTGCATGGGCCGCGAGCGCGCGAGGTCGTCCGAGACCTGCCCACCGACCTCGCGCTGACCGGCCGTGAGCACGAAGGGCAGCCGGGCGTCGAACGCCGCCAGGAGGTTGGGCTCCCCCGGCAGCGCACCGACACGGGCGGTCGCCGGCTGCCCTGCCACCTCGGCGCGCCGCCGGGCGAGGGCCGCCTGCAGCACGACGGCCTCCTCGAACCGCAGCCGGTGCCGGGCCCGCTGGTGCTCGGCCTCGGTGTACGGCTCGTGGATCTCGCGCAGCGACTCGCGCAGCGACCGCAGCCCGTGGCGCGCGAGGACCTCGGGGGGCAGCGGGTCCGGCAGGTCCTCCGCCAGCAACGGGTCCAGCACCGTGCGGACCGCGCGCTGGATCCGCCATGTCGGCACCGCGGCGCTGGCGGGGTACAGGGGGATCGGCCGGCTCGCCTCGACCATGGCGGCGGCCTCGTCGTCGACGTCGACGCCGACCACCTGGTAGTCGGGGTGGGTGAGCTGCAGCACACCGCGATAGGCACCGACCGTGCCCGTGAAGAGCCCCACCCGTCCAGGGCGCAGCTTGTCCTCGTGCAGCCGCAGCACGCCGCGGCGCTTGGCGAAGAACGTCAGCGACAGGTCGTGCGGACCGTCGCTCACGGTCGCCTGCAGGATCGCCCCGCCGCGTGAGCGCATCTCGCGGACGGTCGTCTGGACGACGCGGGCCATGACCGTCACGTGCTCGCCCGGCACGAGAGCCGACAGGTCCGTCATGGTGCCCGGCTCCGCGTAGCGACGGGGGTAGTGCCGCAGCAGGTCCCCCGTCGTGTGCAGCCCCAGCTGGGCCAGCGGCGCGGCCGTGCGCGGCCCCAGCACGGTGGCCAGCGGCTCGCGCAGGCGTCGGCGGTCGGGGTCCGTCACTCGGCCCCCAGCACGAGGCCGTCGCCCGGCAGCACCCCGTCGAGCACGACGACGTCGACCTCCGGGCGCGCCGAGGCGAGGCCGGTCACGAGCACCTGCACCGGACCGGGCGCCGTGCGGGCGCCGGTCAGGACGGTGAGCAGGCCGCTGGCGCCGGTGAGCAGGTCGAGGGCTGCCGCGAGCACGGCACCACCCTGCCCCTGGCCACCGACATCGCCGCCGTCGCCCGTCAGCGGCCCGGGGACGACGACGGACCGCACGCGGCTCACCGCGTCCCACACGAGCCCCAGCAGCACGGCATCGCCCAGCGCGGGGTCCAGGCTGGTGAACGTCGCAGCGCCCGCGACGAGCTGGGCCTCGGTCAGCCCGGCGACGACGTCCACGCCCGCCCGACCCGTCCGGGCCAGCGCACCGGCACCGTCGGGCAGCGCCGTGGGCGGGAGGTCGCCGACGGCGAGGACCAGGACGTAGCCGGCCCCCGTGTCGTCGACCGCGCGGCCGAGCTCCGGTCCCACCACGTCCCCCGGCGGCACGAGGACCACGACCGCGCCAGCGCGGGCGAGGTCCGGCACCAGGCCGACGGCCCCCGTGACCGCCACGAGCCCGAGCGCCCGCCGGTGGAGCCCGTGCACCCCGGCCTGCGTGGCCAGGTGCCGGATCCGGAACTGACCGCAGCGGGTCGTCGCCGGCGGCTGCAGCGCGAGGACGTCGAGGGGCCGGTCGGTGTGCACGTGCGCCTGCCACAGCCCCTCGCCGCCCACGACGGCGACGGACTGGCCCCACACGGACAGGGCGGCCGACAGCTCCGCGCCCACCCCGGCCTCGTGCGCGTCCCCCGCGCCGGCGCCGGTCCCCGCTGCCGTCCCACGCCCGGTGACCAGGTACATCACCTCGAACTCCCCGCCCTCGCCGCACGCGTCGGGCGTCGCAGCACCCGGGTCGCCGCCGCGCGGCACCGGCGAGCCCGCGCGACGGTCGGCACCCGCGGCGAGCACGGCGGTCGCGCGGTCGTGGGTCGCACCGCCCAGGGCGACGAGCAGCGCGTCGAGCACGAGCAGCAGGCCCAGCGCGCCGGCGTCGACCACCCCGGCGCGGTGCAGCGTCGCGAGCATCTGGGGGGTCCGCTCCAGCCCGGCGTACCCCGCGGCCAGGCCCGCCGCGATGAGCCCGGTGACGTCCACGACACCCGCGTCGGCTGCGGTGCGTGCGCCGAGGGCCACCTCGCGCCCGATGGTCAGCACGGTCCCCTCCACCGGCTGGGCGACGGCAGCGTAGGCCGCGTGTGCCGCCGCCTCGAGCGCGCCGGCCGGACCGTCGGGCCGCGCACCGCCGTGCCGCAGCAGGGCGCCGAGGTACTGGCTGACGATGACGCCCGAGTTGCCGCGGGCGCCCACGAGCGCGCCGCGGGCCAGCGCCACCCCGACGCGGGCAGCCGAAGCGTCCGCCGGCAGCGCGTCGATCGCGGCAGCCGCCTCGGCGAGCGTCAGGCTGAGGTTGGTGCCGGTGTCCGAGTCCGCGACGGGGAAGACGTTGAGCGCGTCGAGGTCGGCGCGGTGCGTCTCGAGCCGTCCCAGGGCGCCCGCGACCCAGGCGCGCAGCACGGGTGCGGTCAGGACGACGGGTCCATCCGTCACCGGCACGCCTCCGTCCCTCACCGGCGGCCCGCCGTCGGCGCCGCGCGTTTGGGGCCATGGCCCCGATCGGCTACCCTAACGAGGTTGCCCGGATACTCCTGGGCACCACGAGGCGCACACCGACCAGCATGCGGGCGGGCCCTCGACCCGGACCACGCCGCGACCGACCGCGGCTTGCACGATGATCAGGAGACCTGAACGTGGCTGCCAACTGCGACGTCTGCGGCAAGGGCCCGAGCTTCGGGCACAGCATCTCGCACTCCCACCGGCGCACCAAGCGTCGCTGGAACCCGAACATCCAGCGGGTCCGCGCCGTCGTCGCCGGCTCCCCCAAGCGGCTGCACGTGTGCACCTCCTGCCTCAAGGCCGGCAAGGTCCAGCGCGCCGCCTGAGCGACCCGGCTCCAGCACCTCCCGACGCCCGCGAGCCCCGCTCGCGGGCGTCGTGCTGTCCCCCACCGGTGTCGGCGGGGTGACGGTGCGGTGAACACCGGTCGGCGGGTGGCCGACGGGTGGCCGGACGCCGTGGCGTGTGGCACCGTGACGCCCATGGTGGATGACGTCGTCGAGGTGAGCATCCGGCCCGCGACCGTCGAGGATGCGCCGAGCATCGCCCAGGTCCACGCGGCGTCGTGGCGCGAGGCGTACGCCGGGGTGATCTCGGCGGAGTACCTCGCCGGTCTGGACGTGGACGCCAAGACCGAGCAGTGGCGTGACGTCCTCGCGCACCTCCCGCGACCCGACGCGGCGCTCTGGGTCGCCCACGGGGCCGAGCGGGTCGTCGGCTTCGCCCACCTCGCCCCGAGCCGCGACGAGGACGCCGACCGCTCGACCATGGAGATCCACGCCATCTACCTCGAGCCGCGCGCCTGGGGCCAGGGCGTGGCCCGTGAGCTCCTGCGGACCGTCCTGGCCGCGGTCCCGGCCGAGAGCACGGTGACGTTGTGGGTGCTGGCGGCCAACGAGCGGGCGCGGCACTTCTACCGCCGCAACGGGTTCGTCCCGGACGGCGTGGAGCGGCTGGAGCAGATCGGCGACGAGACCTACCGCGAGGTCCGCTACCTGCGTCGCTAGCCGGTCCGCCCGCTCAGCGTCGGAAGTGGTCCCACCCCGGCCCGACGGCCGGCGCAGCCCCGGCGACGAGCACGGCGCCCGCGGGTGCGCCGGATGCCGCGGGGTCCCCGACGGCCAGCACGCGACCCACGGCCCGGAACTCGGGCGGCAGGAGCACGTCCGCCGGGAACGTCGCGAGCAGTCCGTGGTCCTCGCCGCCGCCGAGCACCCACGGCTCGGCGGACACCCCGAGGTGCGCGGCGGCAGCCGCCAGCGCCGCCAGGTCGGCGGGGAAGGCCTCGGCGGTCGGCGCGAGGTCGAGCACCACGCCGCTCGCCCTGGCCAGGCGGCCCGCGTCGCGCAGCAGGCCGTCGGACACGTCGAGCATCGCCGTCGCCCCCGCCTCCCCCGCCGCGACGCCCGCGGCGAGCGGCGCGACAGGTCGGCGGTAGGCCCGGACCAGGTCGGCGAACCGCACCCGGTCCGCGCCGGCGTCCAGGAGGGCGAGCCCAGCGGCCGATCGGCCCCGCACCCCGGCGTGCGCGACCACGTCGCCGGCGCGCGCGCCGTCGCGGCGCACCGGGGCACGCCCGTCCAGGTCGCCCAGCACGGTGACCGCCACGACGACCTCGCCGCCGCCGGACAGGTCGCCGCCCACCACCCCGATCGACGTGCCGCACGCCCGCGCCATGCCGTCGGCGAGGTCGAGCACCCAGCCGACCGGCAGGTCGGCCGGGCACACCAGGCCGACCACGAGCGCCGTGGGCCGGGCGCCCATGGCCGCGACGTCCGCGAGGTTCTGGACGGCGGCGCGCCACCCCACGTCCTCGCCCGTTGACCACTCGCGGCGGAAGTGGTGGCCCTCGACGAGCACGTCGGTGGAGACCACCACGCGGCCGTCCGGGGCGCTGACCAGCGCGGCGTCGTCGCCGGGGCCGAGCACCGTGGCGGCGCCGGCGGGCAGCCGGGGGAACACCATGGCGAGCAGCGCGTCCTCGCCGAGGTCGGCGACGGTCAGGTCCTCGTGGCTCACGGGCGACCACGCTACCCACCCGGGCACGCTGCCGGGACACCCGGGCCACCAGGGGCGCCCGGTCCGACTAGCGTGGCGTCCGTGCCCCTCGCCCACCGCACCGCGCACAGGAGGACCGTCTCCCCGGTGCCGGTCGTGGCCGTGGCCACCGCCCTGCTCCTGGCGTCGACGGCGGGCTGCGCGACGCGCGTGAGCGTGCCGGTCGCGCCGTACGCGGCGGACCCGCTGTGCGCCGCCGTCGTGCTCGCGCTGCCGCAGGACCTCGCCGGGCTGCCGCGGCTGCGCACCACGAGCCAGGCGACGGTCGCCTGGGGCGAGGCGACCAGCGCCGTGGTGCTGCGCTGCGGCGTCGAGCCTCCGCCACCCACCACCGACCAGTGCGTCACGGCGGACGACGGCACCACGGCCGTCGACTGGGTGGCCGTTCCCGGCCCGGCGGACGCCGACGGCGCCGCGCCGTGGACGTTCACCACCTACGGCCGCAGCCCCGCCGTCGAGGTCAGGGTGCCCGCAGCGGTCACCTCGACCCGCTCGACGTCCTTCCTGCTCGAGCTCGGGCCTGCGATCGCGACGGTCGAGGCGACGCGCCGGTGCCTGTGACCCGGTCGCCCGGCGCGTGAGCCGCCCGCGTGGGCCCCTGCCGCGGCCCCGACGCTAGGATCGCGGCAGGCCGACGGCACGACGAAGGGACATGGTGTGACACACCTCGAGCGGGTCGCGGTCATCGCCGGCGGGCTGTCCAACGAGCGCGAGGTCTCCATGCGCTCGGGGCGCCGGGCCGAGTACGCGCTGGGCCAGGCGGGCCTGGACGTGGCGCTGTACGACGCGGACGAGCGCCTCCTGGACCGACTGCGCGCCGACCGGATCGACGCCGCCTACCTGGCCGTGCACGGCGCCAGCGGCGAGGACGGATCCCTGCAGACCGCGCTCGAGCTCATCTCGATGCCCTACGTCGGCTCCCCGCCCGGTGCCTGTCACCTGGCCTGGGACAAGGTCGTCGCCAAGGTCCTCATGTCGCGTGCCGGGCTGGCGACACCCGCCTGGGTGGCCGTGTCCGCACGATCCTTCCGCGAGCTGTCCCCGACGCAGCTGGTGGGCGCCATCACCGACCGGCTCGGGCTTCCCGTGGTGGTCAAGCCCGCCACGAGCGGCTCGACCCTGGGCATGAGCCTGGTCGAGCGGGCCTCCGACCTGCCGGCGGCGCTCGTGCGCTGCTTCACGTTCGGTGACGTCGCCCTGGTGGAGCGCTACGTCGCCGGCAAGACCATCGAGACCGTCGTCGTCGAGGACCCGGAGCCCGCTGCGCTGCCCCCTGCCGAGTTCGCCAACCCGGGCATCTCGCCGTTCTCGTTCGAGGCCCGGTACAGCGCCGACCTCATCTCGGTCGCTCTTCCCGCGCCGCTGCCCCCCGAGGCCCTGGCCGCCGCCGCGCGGGCCGCGGAGCTGACGCACACCGTCCTGGGCCTGCGCGACATCTCACGCACGGACGCCATCGTCGACGACGAGGGCACGCCGTGGTTCCTCGAGGCCGCGATCTCGCCCGGGCTCACCGAGACGTCCGTGCTGCCGATGGCCGCGGCGGAGGTCGGGCGCCCGCTCGGCCAGCTGCTGGCCGACCTGCTGGTCCGGGCGCACGCGCGCGCGCAGGGTGCCTGAAGCCACCTGAGCGAGCCGCGCGCGGCGCCGGATCGCGCCGCAGGTGGGACCAGGCTCAGCCCCGCGGGCCGTCCAGCCCGACGAGCTTGCCCGCGATCCCGCCCGCAGCCCGGAGCGCCGCACCGGAGCCGAAGCCGCTCGGCGCGGAGACCGGCGGCGCGTCGCGCGCCTCGACGAGCGCGTCGACGAGCACCTGGGCCGCGTCGCGCCGGGAGGCCCACAGGTACAGCGCCATGGCGCCGGGCACGGAGTTGACCTCGTTGACCACCAGCTCATGGCTCGTCGGGTCGTAGAGGAAGTCCACCCGGACGACGCCCGTCAGCCGCGTCACGGCGGCAACCCGACGCGCCAGGGTCCCGGCCAGCGCGGTCACCTCGTCCGGCACCTGCGCAGGCATCTCGCGCGGGGCGCTGGCCAGCCCGGCCGCCTCCCCGGAGCCACCGAGGTACTTCTCGTCGTAGGAGTAGACCGCGCCGTCCGGCCGGCGCAGCGGACGCTCGAGGTCCGAGACCTCCAGGGTCGGCGCCGTGCGGAACGAGATGTTGAGGTCCACGAGGTCGCCCCGGAACGGCTCGACGACGGCACCACCGCGCAGGTGCGCGCTGGTGCGGCCCAGCACGCGTGCCGTGACGATGTCGTCGACGATCTCGATGCCGATGGACGAGCCGCCGAACCGCGGCTTGACGATGTAGGGCCCGGCGAACGGCGGCTCGACGTCCGCCTCGAGCGCGACGCGGGGCAGCGTCGGCACGCCGGCGACCTCCATGACGCCGCCGAAGGCCAGCTTGTCCATGCCCAGCGCGGAGGCGTACATCGTCGAGCCCGTTGTGGGGATGCCCAGGAGCGCGAAGAGGGCCGCGAAGCCGCCGCCCTCACCGATCCCGCCGTGCAGGCAGGTCAGGGCGGCGTCGATCGTCAGCCGCTCGGAGCGCAGCCGGCCCTTGACGAACAGCCCGCCGTCCGCACCGACGCGCACCTCGACGGGCCGGGCGCCGCTCGGGGCGCCGTTGAGGTAGTCCTTGGCCTCGGTGGCAGACGGGACGACGAACCAGCCGCCCGTGGGTGCCCAGTACAGCGGGGTCACCGCGTGGCCGGCGCGGGCGAGCACCCGCTCGGCCTGCAGGCCGGTGAGGATGGAGATCTCGTGCTCCGGGGACGGACCCCCGAAGACGACCGCCCAGCTGGAGCCCTCGGACATCGCCAACCCTCACCTCACACGTCGGTGGGCCGGCTCACGGATAGTGGTCCGGCAGATCGTTCTCGTAGAGTATGACGCCCTCGCGGCCGGCAGCGGCCGTGGCGAGCGGGACGGCGCGTGCCCGCTGGTCCACGACGTCGTAGGTCCCGCCCCCGGCGCCGGCCCCCGCGACGAGCGCGTCGCGGTTGGTCCGGCCGACCACCACGAGGTGCGCCCCGGCGGCGGCGGCGGCGGCGGCGAAGGCGTGGTTGCGCTCGGCCTGGACGGGCCCCAGCTCCACGATGCCCGGGGTGACGACGACGAGGCGGCCGTCGCGCCCGACGGCGAGCGCCGCGGCCTCGTCGAGCGCAGCGCGCGCGCCGACGGGGTTGGCGTTGTACGTGTCGTCCACCACCAGCAGCCCGGTGCCGGTGTCCTGGACCTCGGCCCGGTGGGCCGCACGCGGCAGGGCGCCGAGGCGTCCGGCGATCGACCCGATGTCGGCCCCCACGGCGAGCACCACGCCGACGGCCACCGCGAGGTTGACACCGTGCGGCACCGCTGCGCCCAGCGGCAGCGTGCGGGTCCCGCCGTCGCGCACCACGATCTCGCGGGCGGCGAGGTCGACCAGCACGTCCACGTCCGGGCGCGTGGCGTCCGCGCCCGCGGGCGCGCCGTCCCGCGCGTCCCCACCCCGCACGGCGCACGTGATGACGCGCTGGCCCGCGGCGCGGCACGTCGCAGCCAGCGCGGCGAGCCCCGGGTCGTCGACCGGCAGCACCACGGTGCGCGCCTTCTCGGTGATCTCGGACTTGGCCGCCAGCACGGTCTCGCGCGAGCCCATCCGTTCCAGGTGGGCCTCGCCGATGGTGGTGATGACCGCGACCGTGGGCGGGAAGAGCGCGCACAGCTCACGGATCTCGCCGGGGCCGTAGGTGCCCATCTCGGCGACGAACACCTCGGTGCCCTCGACCAGACCGTCGTTGACCGCGCGGGACAGGCCCAGCCGGTTGTTGAAGCTCGCCGGCGAGGCGACCACGGCGGTGCTGCCGGCCAGCAGGTGCGCGATGTAGCCCTTGGTGGACGTCTTGCCGTACGAGCCCGTGACGGCGACCACCTGGGGGCGCACCTTGGCGAGCCGACGCCGGGCCTGCGCGACGAACGGCGCGGACATCCGCTTCTCGACGACGCCCATCACCGCGGCGGCGGCGTCGACGCTCAGCGGCACGGTGACGGCGACGAGCGCCACGGCCGCGGGTCCGAGCAGCACGGCGAGCAGCCCGCCGGCGGCGACGACGAGCAGCACCCACGCGACGGCCAGCCGTCGGAGGCGGCCGGTCCAGGCGAGCGGCGAGGTGCGGCCCTTGATCCCCAGTCCCCGCGGCAGCACCGCCGCCAGGGCAGCGGCGAGCACCCCGGCGGCCGCGGCGGAGGTCTCCAGCGCGCGGACGCACGCCACGAGCGCGAGCAGCACGCCCACCGCGGTGAGCACGGCGTCGCGCCGCGAACGGGACAGCCACAGCTGCGCGATCCGGGTGGCGCGGCCGGGCAGGTAGTGCTCGCGCTGGGCCACCCGCAGCCAGCGCAGACCGCCCAGCACCGTGGCGACGACGGCGGCCGCGAGGACCAGCGTCGTGACGGCGGCGTTCACGCGTGGTCCCCGAGCGTCTCGGCGACGGCCACCGTGAGGACGCGCTCGAGCTCGCCCTCGATGAGGTGCCCCGCCCCGGGGACGACGTCGAGCCGCACGTCCGCGAGCAGCTCGGCCGCCAGCCGGGCGCCGGCCAACGGCGCGGCGTCGTCGTCGGCCCCCCAGACCATGTGCACGGGCTGGGTGACGCGCGCGAGGTCCGCCCGGTAGTCCTCGCCGACCACGCGGACCAGGACGCCGCGCATGACGCCCTCGGCGGCGCGGTAGTCGGCAGAGCCGGCGTTGCGGCGGGCCCGGTCGACGATCGACGCCGGCACGAGGTGCGCGGCGTGCAGCCGCTTGACGACGCGCAGCAGCAGCGCCGGCTTGGGCGGCGGGGTCGCGCGGACCAGCGGGACACCGGTGAGGACCAGCGACGTGACGAGCCCGGGGTGCGCCGCCGCGAGCCGCACGGCGACCCGCCCGCCGAAGGAGTGCCCGACGACGACGTAGGGTCCGGTGCCCGAGAGCGCGGCGGCGAGGTGGTCGGCGTACTCGACGCTGCCCCACGGCGCGGGGGGCGGCGGCGTGGTGCCGAAGCCCGGCAGGTGGATCGCCAGCGCGTCCGTGCCTGCCAGGACGCGGGCGAAGTCGCCGCCGGACCGGGACCAGCCGTGCAGGGCGAGCACCCGGGGGTCCCCGGAGCCGACTCGGTCGGCGAGCAGGTCCTCCGCGACGACCGTCAGCACAGCGACGAGGCTAGCACCGGGGTCCGGCGGCCCGACGAGGGCGCCTGCTGCCGGAGCCCGGTGACGGCGCGCGCGACGGCCGGCCCGCGGCGCCTCGTTAGGCTGGTCGCTGTGAGCGACGCCCAGCACCCCGACCTCTCCGCCCTGTCCCGCGCGACCGTCGCCGTCACCGCCGGTCGCCCGGAGCGCGTGCAGGGCGGGCCCGTCAACCCGCCCGTCGTCCTGTCCTCGACCTACGTCTCCGCCGGCGTGCCCCAGCCCGGTGAGCTGCTCTACACGCGCAACGGCACGGAGACGTGGCAGCCCTTCGAGCAGGCGCTCGGGGCCCTGGAGGGCGCGCGCCTGCCGGCCCTGGTGCTGGGCTCCGGCATGGCGGCGATCGCTGCGACCCTGTCGCTGCTGCCGGCCGGTGCCCGGGTGGTGGTCCCGCGGCACGCCTACCAGATGAGCCTTGCACTGGTCGCGGACCTGCAGGAACGCACCGGGCTGCGGCTGACCGCGGTGGACATCGCCGACACCGAGGCCGTGCTGACCGCGGTGCGCGGCACCGGGGACGACGGCGCCGACGGCGGGCGCGCCGCGATGCTGTGGGTCGAGTCACCCACCAACCCCATGCTCGAGGTCGCGGACCTGCCGGCGCTGGTCGCCGGCGCCCGCGCCGTCGGGGCCCTGGTGGCCGTGGACAACACCTTCGCCACCCCACTGGGCCAGCGGCCGCTGAGCCACGGCGCCGACGTCGTGGTGCACTCGGTGACCAAGTACCTCGCCGGCCACTCGGACGTCGTGCTCGGGGCCGTGCTGACGGACGACACCGCCCTGCACGCGCGGCTCACCGCCTACCGCACGCTGCACGGCGCGATCGCGGGTCCGTGGGAGGTCTGGCTCGCCCTGCGGGGCCTGCGCACGCTGGCGCTGCGGGTCGAGCGGTCCCAGGCGAACGCCGCGACGATCGCCGCGCGGCTCGCAGCGCACCCGGTCGTCGCGGAGGTGCGCCACCCCAGCCTGACCACCGACCCGGGCCACGAGCGGGCCACGCGCCTGCTCGACGGCTACGGCTCGATCCTCGGGGTGCGCCCCCACGGCGGGCCGGACGTCGCCGACGCCGTCGTCCGTGCCGTGCGCCTGTGGCTGCCGGCCACGAGCCTCGGCGGGGTCGAGTCGAGCCTCGAGCGTCGCCGCAGGTTCCCCACCGAGTCGCTCACGGTGCCCCAGGACCTGCTGCGCCTGTCGGTCGGCATCGAGGACGTCGAGGACCTCTGGGCGGACCTCGACCAGGCCCTGCACGCCGCCGCATCGTGCGCGGAGCACCCCGGCGGGAGCGCCGCACCGGCGTAGCCTGGAGGCGAAGGGTCGTGATCCTCATGACGACGGCACGTCGCGCCACCCTGCTCCTCCTCGCGGTCGCCCTCGGCCTCGTCGGATGTACCGGCGACGCGCCCGCGCCGCAGGACACCTCGACCCCGGGCGCCACGACGGCCGCCCCCGGCGACACGCCGTCCGCCGAGCCCGTCACCCCCACCCCACCCACCACCCCCGCAGCGACGCCGTCGGGCACCGCGTCCACGCCGCCCGGTGACACCACCGACGACGGCGCGGACGACCCGCCCCCGTTCGTCGCGAACACCGAGCCGGACACCGGCGAGGCGACCGGGGGCAGCCCTGGCACGCTCGTCGACCTGCGCGTCGGCGCGCACGGCGGGTTCGACCGCGTGGTGCTCGAGCTCAACGGCCCCGGCCTGCCCGGCTGGAACGTGCGCTACGTCGACGAGGCCGTCGGCGACGCCAGCGGGCTCACCGTCGACGTCGAGGGCGACGCCATCCTCGAGGTGACGCTCTTCCCGGTGGCCTACCCGGAGGACGCCACGGGCTTCTACGACGGGCCGGACACGGTCTCCGTCGCGGGCACCGAGGTGGTCACCGAGGCCGTCTTCAGCTCCCTCTTCGAGGGGTACCTGCAGGCCTTCGTCGGGGTCGACGGCGGGCAGCACCCGTTCCGCGCCTACTCCCTGACGGACCCGGCGCGGATCGTCGTCGAGGTGCGGACCGACTGACGCGCTGCGGTCGGTCGCCGGGCGACGTGCCAGCGCGGCCGTCCGGGAGCCGCTACTCGCCCTCGGCCTTGTGCGGCCGGGCGAGCAGCAGCGCCGCCATCCGCTCCACGGGCAGACCCTGGTGCAGCACGGCCACGACGGCGGCGGTGATGGGCATCTCGACGCCCACCGTCCCGGCGAGCTCGAGCACCGACGTGGAGGACTTGACGCCCTCCGCCGTGCCGCCCGTCGCCGCGACCGCCTCGGCGAGGGTCATCCCCTGGCCGATGTGCACCCCGAGGGTGTGGTTGCGTGACAGCGGCGAGGCGCACGTGGCGACGAGGTCACCCATCCCCGCGAGGCCGGCGAACGTCTCGGCGTCCGCCCCCAGCGCGAGGCCGAGGCGCGTGATCTCCACCAGCCCGCGCGTGATGACGGTCGCCATGGTGTTGTGCCCGTAGCCGCTGCCCTGCGCGATCCCCACCGCCACCGCGATGACGTTCTTCACGGCGCCGCACAGCTCGACCCCGACGACGTCGGCGTTGGTGTAGGGCCGGAAGTACGAGGTCGCGCAGGCGCGCGCCACCCGCCGCGCGGTGGCCTCGTCGAGGGCGGCCACGACCGTCGCCGTGGGCTGGTGCTCCGCGATCTCGCGCGCGAGGTTGGGGCCGGAGAGCACCGCCA
Organism: Actinotalea sp.; assembly: GCF_035443605.1. Taxonomy (NCBI): domain Bacteria; kingdom Bacillati; phylum Actinomycetota; class Actinomycetes; order Micrococcales; family Cellulomonadaceae; genus Actinotalea; species Actinotalea sp. The sequence goes on from NZ_DAORSQ010000004.1 coordinate 28,411, forward strand.
CGCGCTCGGCGGGGACGGCGAGCGCCTGGCCGACCACCTCGCTCATCCGCTGGTCGGACGCGAGCTCGACGCCCTTCATGAGCGAGACGACGACGGCGTCCCGGTCCACCAGCCCCGCGAGCGGCTCGAGGGTGGCGCGTGCGCTCTGGGCCGGCACCGCGACGGCGACGAGCTGCGCCCCGGCCAGCGCGCGCGCCGCGTCGGTGGTCGCCGTGACGCCGCCTGGCAGCACGATCCCCGGCAGGTAGGCCTCGTTCGTGTGCCGCTGGGCGATCTCGTCGCAGACCTCGGCGCGCCGGCCCCACACCGTGACCTCGCAGCCGGCGTCGGCCAGCACGGCGGCGAAGGTCGTCCCCCAGCTCCCCGTGCCCAGCACGGCCACGCGGGTGACGCTCACGCCGCGCCCTCGGCCGGACGGCGCCAGACGAAGCGCTCCGCCGGGGCCCGCTCGCCGCGGATCGCCTCGAGCTGGGCCGTGATCGCGGCCATGATCCGCTCGGTCGCCTCGCGCAGCACGGCGGCATCCTGCGGGCGGTCGTAGAGGTCGGACAGGTCGACGGGCGGGCCTGCGACGACCGTCACGAGCTGGCGCGGGAAGGGCTTGAGGACCTTGGAGTACCGCCCCAGCACCCGGTGCGCGCCCCACTGGGCGACGGGGACCACCGGTGCGCGCGTGGTCAGGGCGAGCCGGGCGACACCCGTCTTGCCCTGCATCGGCCACAGGTCGGGCTCGCGTGTCAGGGTGCCCTCGGGGAACACCGCGACGCACTCCCCCTGGGCGAGCGCGTCGATCGCGGACTGCAGGGACTGGACCGCGGTGGCGGTGCCCCGGTGGACGGGGATCTGGCCCGTTGCCCGCAGCGTGCGGCCCAGCACGGGCACGTCGAACAGCGACGCCTTGGCCAGCAGCCGCGGTGCGTGCCCGTGGTCGTAGAGGAAGTGGGAGAACGTCAGCGGGTCGAGGTTCGTGACGTGGTTCGCCGCCACGATGAGCCCGCCGGGCTGGTTCAGGTGCTCCCCGCCGCTCCACGCGTGCGTCGTCACCGACGTCATGAAGGGGCGCACGATGCGCGCCAGGTTGCGGTACGCGCGGTTCGATCGCTGAGGTGCCGGCACGGGAGCCGATGCTACCGGCCCGTGGGCCGGCCGGACCGGCGACGCCGCCCGTCCGTCCGGCGTCGGCGCGCGGACCTCAGCCCTGCGTGAACTCGGCGCCCAGGGCGGCGAGCTTGTCCTGGAAGTGCTCGTAGCCGCGGTCGATGAGGCCGATGCCGTGCACCTCGGAGGTCCCCTTGGCCGCGAGCGCCGCGATGAGGTGACTGAACCCGCCGCGCAGGTCCGGCACCTCGATCTCGGCGGCGGCGAGCGGCGTGGGGCCGGAGATGACGGCCGAGTGGTAGAAGTTCCGCTGGCCGAACCGGCAGGCGTGCCCACCCAGGCACTCGCGGTAGACCTGGATCGTGGCGCCCATGCCGACGAGGGCGTCGGTGAAGCCGAAGCGGTTCTCGTAGACCGTCTCGTGGACGATCGACAGTCCCTTGGCCTGCGTGAGGGCGACGACGAGCGGCTGCTGCCAGTCGGTCATGAAGCCGGGGTGGACGTCGGTCTCCAGCACGATCGAGCGCAGGTCCCCGCCGGGGTGGAAGAACCGGATGCCGTCGTCGAACACCTCGAACTCGCCGCCGACCTTGCGGAAGGTGTTGAGGTAGGCGGTCATCTCGGGCTGCGACGCCCCGCGGACGGTGATGTCCCCCGCGGTGGCCAGGGCGGCCGACGCCCAGGACGCCGCCTCGATGCGGTCCGACAGCGCGGTGTGCTGGTAGCCCCGCAGGCGCGGCACACCCTCGATCCGGATGACCCGGTCCGTGTCGACCGAGATGATCGCGCCCATCTTCTGCAGCACGTTGATGAGGTCCATGATCTCGGGCTCGATCGCCGCGTTGGACAGCTCCGTGAGGCCCTCGGCGCGCACCGCCGTGAGCAGCAGCTGCTCCGTGGCGCCGACGCTCGGGTACGGCAGGGTCACCTTGGTGCCGTGCAGGCCCTGAGGTGCGCGCAGCTCGATGCCCTGCTCGCGCTTGACCACCTCGGCGCCGAACTGCCGCAGGATGTCCAGGTGGTAGTTGATCGGCCGGTCGCCGATCCGGCAGCCACCCAGGTCGGGGATGAACGCCTCGCCCAGCCGGTGCAGCAGCGGGCCGCAGAACAGGATGGGGATGCGGCTCGCGCCGGCGTGGGCGTCGATGTCCGCAACGTGCGCCGACTCGACGTCGGTGGGGTCAAGGTGCAGCGTGCCGGCCTCGTCGTCGGCCACGACGCTGACACCGTGCAGCTCGAGGAGCCCGGTGACCACCGCGACGTCGCGGATCTTCGGGACGTTGCGCAGCACGCTCGGCCCCTCGCCGAGGAGCGCGGCGACCATCGCCTTCGAGACGAAGTTCTTGGCGCCGCGCACGGTGATCTCCCCGTGCAGCGGCAGCCCACCATGGACCTGCAGGACGTCGCGCATCTGCCCATCGTCGCCTACCGGGGCGGGAACGTCACATCCCCGGGGCGCTGGGCGCGTGGAGGTCGGGTGCAGGTCCTGCGCTGCGCCGACCGCGGACGTACCGTCGGGGTGGACGGCGGTGCGGGCGGCGGGTCGGGCCCCGAGGTGCCCGGCCCGCCCTGGACGAGGCGGGGAGCACGGGATGCGGTACGGGTTCGTCGGGAGCTTCGGCGGCGCCGCGCAGGTGCTCGCCCTGGCCGAGCAGACCGAGGCGCACGGCTGGGACGGCTTCTTCACGTGGGACGGGATCAGCGTCGGCCCGATGGACACCTGGGACCCGTGGGTGCTGCTCGGCGCCGCGGCGGCGCGCACCGAGCGGGTCACCCTCGGCGCGATGGTCTTCCCCCTGGCCCGGCGCCGGCCATGGAAGGTCGCCCGGGAGGCGCTGACCGTCGACCACCTGTCGGGCGGGCGGCTCGTCGTCCCGGTGGGCCTCGGCGTCGGAGACGACGGCGGCTTCTCGCACGTCCGCGGCGAGGCCGCCACCTCGCGCGAGCGCGCCGAGCGGCTCGACGAGGCGCTGGCGATCCTCGACCGCGCCTGGACCGGCGAGCCGTTCTCGTGGGACGGGCGGCACTACGCCGTGACCGACCTGCAGATCGGCCCGCCGCCCGTCCAGCGCCCGCGCGTGCCGATCTGGGTGGTGGGTGCCTGGCCGGCCGAGCGGTCGATGGAGCGCGCGGCGCGGTGGGACGGCGTCGTGCTCCAGCGCGCGCGCAGCATGGTGCCGCTGACGCCGGCGGACGTCGCCGAGGGGGTCGCGTGGCTCACCGGGCGCCGCGCGCTGCTGCGGGCGGAGGGCTACCCGCTGGGCGCGGCCTACGACGTCGTCGTGAGCGATGCCTCACCGGACCACCCGGCCGCCGCGGCCGCGCACGTCGAGGCCTTCCGCGAGGCGGGCGCGACGTGGTGGGTCGAGGCACGGTGGGACCCCGAGAAGGCCACCCCCCATGCCCTGCTGGACCGCATCCGCCAGGGCCCGCCCGTCGGCTGAGCGCGCCGCGTCGTACGCGGGTCCGCCCCCGTCCCACGGCCCGCCGCACGCCCCGCCGCACGCCCCGCCGCACGCCCCGCCGCACGCCCCGCCGCGGTCGTCGTGGCGGTCGTCGTGGCGGCCGATGTGACGGGTGGTGCGGGTGAGCAGGGTCCCGCGCACCGCGAGCACCACCAGCACCACGTGCCGCTACGACGACCGCAGGGAGCGACTGGGCACCGGCCAGTCCGCCACCGGGCGGGCCCGCGGTCGGGCGAGTCCGCCGCCCGCTGCGTCGAGCGCGGCTCAGCGCAGCGCGTCGTCCCCGTGCAGCGGCGTGCCGACGGGCCGGGCCGCCACGATCTCGACGGGCGGCAGGTGCTTGGCCGGCAGGGTCAGCGGCCGCCACGAGGCGCGGGTCTGCTCGAAGTCGGTGATCTCTGCCTCGTGCTGCAGGGTCAGGCCGATGTCGTCCAGCCCCTCCATGAGGCGCCAGCGCGTGTAGTCGTCCACCTGGAACGGCACGACGACGTCGCCGCAGCGCACCTGCTTCGCGACGAGGTCGACCGTCACCTCGATGCCCGGCTGGGACTCGATGACCTTCCACAGCAGCTCGATGTCCTCCTGGGCGAGCTGGGCCGCGAGCAGCCCCTGCTTGCCGGAGTTGCCGCGGAAGATGTCGGCGAACCGGGCGGACAGCACCGCCTTGAAGCCGTAGTCCTTGAGCGCCCACACGGCGTGCTCGCGCGACGAGCCCGTGCCGAAGTCCGGGCCGGCGACGAGCACGGAGCCCGACGAGTACGCGGGCTGGTTGAGGACGAACTCCGGGTCCCCGCGCCAGGCCGCGAACAGCGCGTCCTCGAACCCGGTGCGCGTGACGCGCTTGAGGTAGACCGCGGGGATGATCTGGTCGGTGTCGACGTTGCCCCGACGCAGCGGGACCCCGACGCCGGTGTGCTGGGTGAACTGCTCCATGACGCTCTCCAGTTCTCGGTCGGGCCGGTCAGACGGCCGGGACGGTCGGGGCGCCGACCAGGGGTGAGCCGTCCGGCACCGCGACGTCGGGGCCCAGGTCGGCGACGGAGGACAGGGTGCCGCGGATCGCCGTGGCGGCGGCGACCAGGGGTGAGACGAGGTGCGTGCGCCCGCCCTTGCCCTGTCGGCCCTCGAAGTTGCGGTTGGAGGTCGACGCGCTGCGCTCCCCCGGTGCCAGCTGGTCCGGGTTCATGCCCAGGCACATCGAGCAGCCGGCGTTGCGCCACTCGGCGCCGAAGTCGAGGAAGATCTGGTCGAGCCCCTCGGCCTCGGCCTGCAGGCGCACCCGGGCCGAGGACGGCACGACCAGGACGCGCAGCGACGCGGCCTTGGTGCGGCCGACGAAGAGCTTGGCGACCGAGCGCAGGTCCTCGATCCGGCCGTTGGTGCACGAGCCGATGAAGACGGTGTCCACGGCGATGTCGCGCAGCGGCATGCCGGGGGTCAGGCCCATGTACTCCAGTGCGCGCTCGGCCGTGACCCGCTCGTTCTCGTCCGCGATCTGCGCCGGGACCGGCACGTTCGCGGACAGCGGCAGGCCCTGGCCGGGGTTGGTGCCCCACGTGACGAAGGGCTCGAGGTCCTCGGCGCGCAGCACGACCTCGGCGTCGAAGACGGCGTCGTCGTCCGAGCGCAGCGTCCGCCAGTACTCGACGGCGGCGTCCCAGTCGGCGCCCTCCGGCGCGTGCGGGCGACCCTGGAGGTAGTCGAAGGTCGTCTGGTCGGGCGCGATCATCCCGGCGCGCGCGCCGGCCTCGATCGACATGTTGCAGATGGTCATCCGGGCTTCCATCGACAGCGCGCGGATCGCCTCGCCGCGGTACTCCAGGACGTAGCCCTGGCCCCCGCCGGTCCCGATCTTGGCGATGATCGCCAGGATGATGTCCTTGCTCGTCGTGCCGGAGGGCAGCGCGCCGTCGACCGTGATGGCCATCGTCCTGAACGGCGCCAGCGGCAGGGTCTGGGTGGCCAGCACGTGCTCGACCTCGCTGGTGCCGATGCCGAAGGCCAGGCCGCCGAAGGCGCCATGGGTGGAGGTGTGCGAGTCGCCGCAGACGACCGTCAGTCCTGGCATCGTCAGGCCGAGCTGCGGGCCCACCTGGTGGACGATCCCCTGGTCGGCGTCGCCGAGCGAGTGGATCCGCACGCCGAACTCGGCGGCGTTGTTGCGCAGCGTCTGGATCTGGGTGCGGCTGGTGAGGTCGGCGATCGGCAGGTCGATGTCGAGCGTCGGGGTGTTGTGGTCCTCGGTGGCGATCGTCAGGTCCGGGCGGCGGACCGGGCGACCGGCGAGACGCAGGCCCTCGAAGGCCTGGGGGCTGGTCACCTCGTGCACGAGGTGCAGGTCGATGTAGAGCAGGTCCGGCGCCCCGTCGGTGCCCCGTCGCACGATGTGCGCGTCCCAGACCTTCTCCGCCAGCGTGCCGGCCATGACACTTCCTCTCGGGTCGTCCACCTGCTGTGGACCGGTACCAGTTCGGTGCGACCACTTGCGTCTCAGCCCGCGAGACGGCAGTATCGCCCTATGGACAACTCTAGCGGAGTCGGCGTCCTGGACAAGGCCGCAGCGGTCCTCAGTGCCCTCGAGGCCGGTCCAGCCACGCTCGCGCAGCTCGTCGCCGCCACCCATCTTGCCCGACCGACGGCCCATCGGCTGGCCGTCGCGCTCGAGCACCACCGCCTCGTGGCCCGGGACATGCAGGGTCGGTTCGTGCTCGGCCCGCGGCTGTCGGAGCTGAGCACGGCCGCCGGCGAGGACCGCCTGCTCGCCGCCGCCAACCCGGTGCTCGCCGCGCTGCGCGACCACTGCGGGGAGAGCGCGCAGCTCTACCGCCGCCAGGGCGACCAGCGGATCTGCGTCGCCGCGGCGGAGCGGCCCATCGGCCTGCGCGACTCCATCCCCGTGGGCGCCACGCTGACCATGCAGGCCGGCTCGGCCGCGCAGATCCTGCTCGCCTGGGAGGAGCCCGACCGCCTGCACCGCGGGCTGCAGGGCGCACGGTTCACCGCGACGATCCTGTCCGGCGTCCGACGTCGCGGCTGGGCGCAGTCGGTCTCCGAGCGGGAGGCCGGCGTGGCGTCGGTCTCCGCCCCGGTGCGCGGCTCGTCCGGTCGCGTCGTGGCGGCGGTCTCGATCTCCGGCCCCGTCGAGCGGCTCACCCGCCAGCCGGGACGCCTGCACGCGGGAGCCGTCGTGGCGGCAGCCAACCGGCTCACCGAGGTGCTGCGCCGCACGGGCGACTGACCGACCCCGGACAGCGCAAGGGCCCGGTCACCTGGTGACCGGGCCCTTGCGACGTGTACCCCCAAGGGGATTCGAACCCCTGTTACCGCCGTGAGAGGGCGGCGTCCTAGGCCACTAGACGATGGGGGCCAGGACTGGCTTCACCCCCGCGGGGGATCGACCGGCGACAACCATACAGCATCGGCACCGCGCCATGAACCCGCAGGTCACAGCCGTGCACGCGCTGGGGTACCAGGACTCGAACCTAGACTAAGTGAACCAGAATCACTCGTGCTGCCAATTACACCATACCCCATGGGGTATCCGAGGGGGCCGGGGCGGGCACTCCCGTGAGGGAGAACCGCTGCCCGAACCGGACGGCGTACCGGCGGGGAACTCTACCGGAGCGCAGGGGTGCTTCCAAACCACCAGCCCGGCAGGGCAGGTCGCGACCCGGCGGCGACCCCGATCCCGTACCCGGCCACCCCCGGCGTGCGACCATGCCGGACGTGACACCCGCGCCCGCACCCACCTCCCGTCCCGAGCTGGTCGGCACCCACGGGATGGTCGCCGCGACGCACTGGCTCGCCGCGCAGTCGGGGATGGCCGTCCTCGATCGCGGCGGCAACGCGTTCGACGCTGCCGTGGCGACCGGCCTGGTGCTGCACGTCGTCGAGCCGCACCTCAACGGGCTGGGCGGGGACGTGCCGGTCATCGGCGCGGTCGCCGGCAGCGGTGCACCGTTCGTGCTGTGCGGTCAGGGCACCGCCCCGGCGGCCGCGACCATCGCCGCCTTCGCCGACCTCGGACTGGACGAGATCCCCGGGACCGGGCTGCTGCCCGCCGTCGTGCCGGGCGCCTGGGGCACGTGGATGGACCTGCTCGCCCGCTACGGCACGTGGACGGTGCACGACGTCGTCGCCCCGGCGTTGGGGTATGCGCGCGACGGGCACCCGCTGCTCGCCCAGGCCGCCGCGACGATCGAGCGCGTGGCCGAGCTGTTCGCCAGGGACTGGCCGACCTCCGCCGCGCTGTACCTGCCGGGCGGGCGCTTGCCGCTGCCCGGGGCGCGGTTCACCAACCCCGCACTCGCGGACACCCTCCAGCGCCTCGTGGCGGCAGCCGACGCGCACGCCGACCGCCTGGCCGGGATCGAGGCGGCCCGCGCAGCGTTCTACGAGGGCTTCGTCGCCGATGCGGTCGACGCGTTCTGCACCCGGGCCGTGCCCGACAGCTCGGGACGGGCGCACCGCGGGCTGCTCACCGGCGCCGACCTCGCCGCGTGGCGGGTGCGCGAGGAGGCGCCCGTGACGGTCGAGGTCTTCGGCCGGACGATCGCCAAGACCGGGCCGTGGGGCCAGGGGCCCGCGCTGCTGCAGCAGCTGCTCGTGCTGGCCGGGATGGACCTGGCCGACACCCGCCCCGGCTCCGCGGAGCTGGTGCATGCCGTCGTGGAGGGCGCCAAGCTCGCCATGGCGGACCGTGACGCCTGGTACGGCGACCCCGACCACACCGAGGTGCCCCTCGCGACGCTGCTGTCCCCCGCCTACGCCGACGAGCGGCGCCGGCTCATCGGGCCCGACGCCTCCGACGAGCTGCGGCCGGGGTCCGCGGGCGGATGGCCGGTGCTGCCGCGGACGGTCGTCACCTCAGCAGCGCGGGCCCGCCACGGTCGGGGCGGCCGGACGCCCGACGACGGCGCCGCCGGCATCGGTGAACCGACCTTCGCCCGCGCACCCCGCGACGGCACAGCACCCGACGGAACGGTGCGCGGCGACACCTGCCACCTCGATGTCGTCGATCGCTGGGGCAACGCGGTCTCGGTCACCCCCAGTGGCGGCTGGCTGCAGAGCTCGCCGACGATCGCCGCGCTCGGCTTCGCGCTGCCCACCCGGGCGCAGATGTTCTGGCTCGAACCCGGCCTGCCCGGCTCGCTCGGCCCCGGGCGCCGCCCACGCACCACCCTGAGCCCCACCCTCGTGCTGCGCGACGGGGTGGCGGAGCTCGCCTGCGGGACGCCGGGCGGGGACCAGCAGGACCAGTGGCAGGTGCCGTTCCTGCTGCACCACCTCGTCTACGGGATGAACCTCCAGGAGGCGATCGACGCACCCGCGTGGCACACCACCCACCTGGTGTCCTCCTTCGCCCCGCGCACGGTCACCCTGCGCGGGGTCCACGCCGAGGACCGGCTGGGACCGGACGTGCTCACGGACCTGCGCCGCCGCGGGCACGACCTCACCGTCGAGGGGCCGTGGTCGCTCGGTCGGCTCACCGCCGCCGGCACCCGGCCCGACGGGATGCTGCGGGCCGCGGCGACGTCGCGCGGCATGCAGGCCTACGCGGCGGGACGCTGATGGACCCGCTGTCATGGCTGCTCGTGCTGGGCGCGGGCGTGCTGGCCGGCACGGTCAACACCATCGTGGGCGCGGGCACCCTGCTGACGTTCCCGCTGCTCGTCGCCCTGGGTGTCCCGCCCCTGACGGCCAACGTCTCGAACACCGTCGGCCTCGTGCCCGGGTCGGTCACCGGAGCATGGGGCTACCGCCGCGAGCTGGCCGGGACATGGCCGACGGTGGCGCGCATGGCGGCGCTGTCCGCCGTGGGCGGGGTGGCCGGCGGGCTCCTGCTGCTCGCCGCCCCCGCCGCGACGTTCACCGCCGTCGTGCCGTGGCTGCTGGTCCTGGCCGCCGGTCTCGCCGCCGCCCAGCCCCGGGTGGCAGCCTGGGTGCGTCGGCGGGCCGGCGAGGAACCGGCCGAGGGACCGGCGGACCAGCCGGGTGCCGCGCGGCCTGCCGAGAGGCTCGACGGGTCCACCCGGCCGCTCACCCCCGGCCTCGCGGCCGGGATCGCGGCGACCGGGGTGTACGGCGGCTACTTCGGCGCCGCCCAGGGGGTGCTGCTCATCAGCCTGCTGGGGATCGGCTGGACCACCCACCTGCACCGCGCCAACGGCGCCAAGAACGTCCTGGCGGGCACCGCCAACCTCGTCTCGGCCGCCGTGTTCGTCGTCGGCGGGGCCGTCGACTGGCGGATCGCGGGGTTCGTCGCCGTGGGCTCTGCCGTCGGCGGTGTGCTGGGCTCCCGGATCGGTCGACGCATCCCCGCGCCCGCGCTGCGCGGACTCATCGTCGTCGTGGCGCTGGCCGCCGCCGTCGCCCTGTGGCTGCGCCCCTGACCCGCGGTGCGGGCCTCGGTGCGGACCCTCAGTGCCGGCGCGGCACCAGCCACCGGCTCGCGTGCGGGGGCAGCCACACGTTCCCGTCGTCCGCCACCTCCACGAGGTGCCCGCTGAGCTGGTCGACGGCATCCGCCAGGCCCAGGCCCTCGAGCCGCCAGCCGGGGAACGGCCGCCACTGGTCGGTGACGTTGTACAGCGCGAGGAACGAGCCCAGCGGGTGGGGGCGCAGCACCGGCAGCACGCCGGGGTCGGACGCGTCGAGCACGTGCGCCGCGACCGAGGCGTCGAGGTAGGGGCTGGCCGCCCGCACCCGGATGAGGTGGGCCATCCCGGTGAAGACCCGCTCCTCGACCGTGCCGTGCACGTGCCGGCGGTCGGCGACGGCCCAGTCCATCCGCGGACGGTGCACCCAGCGGCTGTCGTCCTCGTGGCCGGGCTCGGCGGCCCAGGACTCGTCGTTGGGCAGCCCCAGCTCGTCGCCCATCCACAGCACGGGGATGCCGCCGAAGCCCAGGACGATCGCGTAGACGAGCAGCAGGCGGTCGATCGCGACCTGCGTCGCGGCCTCGTCGCCCGCCGCCACCGCGGCGTCGAGGCCGACGAGGGCCGCGGCCGAGCCGCTGACCCGACGGTCCCCGGTCGCCGGGTTGTACTGGAACACCTCGCCGCGCGCCGTCGACCCCGGGAACAGGCCGAGGTAGTAGTCCGAGAGGAACGCACGGTGCTGGTAGCCGTTCAGCCCCACCGCCGCCGCGTCGCCGTCGTCGATCGCCCACCCGATGTCGTCGTGGCAGCGCACGTAGGTGATCCACGCCGTGCTCGCCGGGGCCGGCGGGATCTGCTGCAGCGCGCGCACGCCGAGCCGGGCGTCCTGGGCCGCGAGCATCGACCAGATCTGCACCATGAGGCTGTTGTGGTACGCGATGTCGCTGACCTTGCCGTGGTGCTCGCCCTGCCCGAGGTAGGCCGCGAGGTCCGACGGCGCGACGATCGCCTCAGCCTTGAAGATCACCCCGGGGGCGACCACCCGGACCAGCGCGCGCAGCGCCTGGGTGATCGCGTGCACCTGGGGCTCGTTCTGGCAGCTCGTGCCCATGGCCTTCCACATGAACGCGATCGCGTCGAAGCGCAGCACCTCGACGCCGGCCGCGGCGAGGAAGAGCACGATCTCGGCGTACTCGGCGAACACCTCGGGGTTGGTCCAGTTGACGTCCCACTGCCACGCGTTGAAGGTCGTCCAGACCCAGCCGCCGAGATCGGGATCCCACGTGAAGTTGCCGGGCGCGAAGTCGGGGAACACCTCGGGCAGGCTGCGCTCGTAGGCGTCCGGCTCGGTGCGGTCCGGGTAGACGTAGAAGTAGTCGCGGTACCGCTGGTCGCCCGCCCGGGCAGCCGTCGCCCACGCGTGCTCCCGCGCCACGTGGTTGAGCACGAGGTCGGCGACGAGGCTGATCCCCTCGGCGCGCAGGGCGGACGCGAGGTCGCGCAGGTCGTCCATGGTGCCGAGGTCCGAGCGCACGGAGCGGTAGTCCGCGACGGCGTACCCGCCGTCGTTGTCGCCGTCGCGCGGCTGCAGCAGCGGCATGAGGTGCAGGTAGGTGACGCCGAGGTCCTTGAGGTACCCGATGTGCCGGCGCACGCCGTCGAGGGTCCCCGCGAACCGGTCCGCGTAGCACGCGTAGCCCACCATGTGCTCGGACTGGAACCAGCCCGGGTCCAGCGTGCGCGCCATGTCGAGCCGCGCGAGCTCGGGGTCGCGGTCGCGGAACGCCGTCGCGGCCAGCCGCAGCAGGCGGGCGTCGAGCGCCTCGACCTGCCAGGCGGGGTAGACCCCGGCGAGGCCGGCGTGCAGGTCGGGCCACCATCGGGCGACCCGCAGCTCGAAGAGCTCACGGCGGTCCGGGCTCAGGCCCGCGAGCACGTCGGCGACGGCCGTGACGTCGGGGGTGGCACTCATCTGCCCGGCTCCTCGTGACTCGTGACGCGACGGCACCTGGGGCTCGCCGTCGAGCCTCGGTCGCAGGGTGCAATCGCTTGCACCCTAGTGGAGCGGGGCCCGCCCTGCGAGAGCCGTCAGCCCGCGAGACCGAGCCTGCGCGGCACCTCGTCGAGCGAGGTCACGACGTGCACGCCGGCCGACCGGCCCGCGGCGATCTCCTGGGCCGCGAGGTGGACGCGCCGGGGCCCGGGCCGGTCCAGCCACACCCCCACGAGCCCCGCCGCGACGGCGGCCCTGGCGTCGACGTCGAGCTCGTCACCGACGTAGGCGGTGCGTCCGGGCTCCGTGCCCAGACGGCGGCAGGCCTCGAGGAACACCGCAGGGGCCGGCTTGCCCACGCCGAGCGTGTCGACGCCCACGAGCATCGGCACCCGGTCGGCCAGCCCCGTCCGCTCGAGCTTGCTCGTCTGGTAGGCGACCGCTGCGTTGGTCAACGCGCCCAGTCGCACCCCGGCGGCGAGCAGCCGGTCGACGGTTCCGGAGGCGTCCGCGTGCGCGGCCCACGCGCCGGAGAACCCCGCCTCGAACACCGCGTTCCAGCGCTCGTACCCCGCGTCGTCCAGCACCGGGCCGCCGAAGGCGCCGTGCAGCTCGTTGGCCCGCGCCATCCGCTGGACCTCGTACGGCACCTCGCCGCGCGTGTACGCGCGGTAGTGGCCGCCGACGTCGGCGCGCCACGTCGCGAGCACCTCGCCGTGGCGCTCGGCCGGCAGGTGCGGCAGGTAGGCGGTGACCACGACGTCGAGCGCCGCGACGAACGCCCCACGGGTGTCGACGAGCGTGTCGTCGACGTCGAACAGGACGCCGTCGACCAGCGGTCGGCCGGTCGTCACAGGCTCGCGCGCAGCGCCGCCAGCCGCGCGAGGGTGGACTCCCTGCCCAGGATCTCCATCGACTCGAACAGCGGCGGGGAGACCTTGCGCCCCGACAGCGCCGTGCGCAGCGGTGTGAAGGCCAGCCGCGGCTTGAGCCCCAGGCGGTCGACCAGCGCGGCGGTGAGCGCCGCCTGCGTCGCGGCTGTGGTGAAGCCGTCCGCCGGCAGCGCGGCGAGCGCGGTCGACGCGGCGTCGAGCACGGCCCCGGCGTCCTCGCGCAGCGCGGCGCGCGCGTCGTCGGCGACCACCAGCGCGTCGTCGGCGACGAAGAGGAAGCCGAGCATCCCCACGGCCTCGCCGAGCAGGGTCATCCGCTCCTGGACCAGCGGGGCGGCCACGACGAGGACGGCGCGCTCGTCGTCGCGCAGCGCGTCCCACGTCGCGGCCGAGACGACGTCCGCTGCGTGCAGGTACGGGACCAGGCGCGTGCGGAAGTCCTCCGGCGCCAGCATCCGCACGTGCGTGCCGTTGATGGCCTCGGCCTTCTTGAGGTCGAAGCGCGCGGGGTTGGGGTTGACGTCCACGACGTCGAACGCGGCGACCAGCTCGTCGACCGTGAAGATGTCGCGGTCCGCCGCGATCCCCCAGCCCAGCAGCGACAGGTAGTTGAGCAGGCCCTCGGGGGTGAACCCGCGGTCGCGGTGCAGGAAGAGGTTGGACTCCGGGTCCCGCTTGGAGAGCTTCTTGTTGCCCTCCCCCATGACGTACGGCAGGTGGCCGTACACGGGCTCGACGGTCGCGACGCCGATGGCGATGAGGGCGCGGTAGAGCACCACCTGGCGCGGGGTCGAGGACAGCAGGTCCTCGCCGCGCAGCACGTGCGTGATGCCCATGAGGGCGTCGTCGACCGGGTTGGTCAGCGTGTAGAGCGGCTGGCCGTTGCCGCGCACGATGACGAAGTCGGGCACCGAGCCGGCGGCGAAGGTCAGCTCACCGCGGATGAGGTCCGTGAACGTCACGGCGTCGGCGGGCATCCGGATCCGCAGCACCGCCTCGCGTCCCTCGGCGCGGTAGGCCGCCACCTGCTCCGGCGTCAGGTCTCGGTCGAACCCGTCGTAGCCGAGCTTGGGGTCGCGGCCGGCCGCGCGGTGCCGGGCCTCGACCTCCTCGGGGGTCGAGAACGACGCGTACGCGAAGCCCGCCTCGAGCAGCCGGCGCGCGACGTCGGCGTAGATGTCGAGCCGCTGGGACTGCCGGTACGGCTCGTGCGGGCCGCCCACCTCGACGCCCTCGTCCCAGTCCAGGCCGAGCCAGCTCATCGCGTCGAGCAGCTGGCGGTAGCTCTCCTCGCTGTCGCGCGCCGTGTCGGTGTCCTCGATCCGGAACACGAAGGTGCCGCCGACGTGCCGGGCGTAGGCCCAGTTGAACAGGGCCGTGCGGATGAGGCCGACGTGCGGCGTCCCGGTGGGCGAGGGGCAGAAGCGGACGCGCGTGGCAGTCCCGGAGACAGGCGTGGTGGGCACGCCGTCAGCGTAGTCGGCGGCAGCGCCGGACCGACCGGCGCCCGATCAGTCCCGGCGGACCACCGGGTTGCGCAGCACACCGATCTCCTCGACCTCGACCTCGACGACGTCGCCGTGCACGATCGGCCCCACCCCGGCCGGCGTACCCGTGAGGATGACGTCGCCCGGCAGCAGCGTGAAGGCGGCCGAGATGTAGGAGATGAGGTGCGCGACGTCGAAGACCATGTGCGCGGTGTTGCCGTCCTGCCGCATCTCGCCGTTGACCCGGGCGCTGATCTCGAGGCCGTCGACCTCGAGGCCCGGGACGATCCACGGGCCGAGGGGGCATGAGGAGTCGAAGCCCTTGGCCCGGGCCCACTGCCCGTCGGTGCGCTGCGCGTCGCGGGCGGTGACGTCGTTGGCCACCGTGTAGCCGAAGACCTGGTCCAGCGCGCGCTCCGGGGAGACGTCCTTGGTGACCTTGCCGATGACGACGGCGAGCTCGGCCTCGTGGTGCACCTCGGTGGTCCACGCCGGCAGCACGATGGGGTCGTCCGGCCCGATGACGCTCGTGTTGGGCTTGAGGAACAGCAGCGGCTCCGCCGGCAGCTCGTTGCCCATCTCGGCGACGTGCTCGGCGTAGTTGCGCCCCACGCCGATGATCTTCGAGCGCGGGATCACCGGGGCGAGCAGCCGCACGTCCGCGCGCGCCAGCGGCACGCGCTCGCCCGTGAGCTGGACGGGCATGTAGATCGGGTCGCCGCGCAGGACGACGAGCTCCTCGGCGCCCGGGGCACCCTCGACCATGGCGTAGCGGGGGTCGTCCCCCGTGGTGAACCGTGCGATGCGCATCGCACCAGCGTAGGCGCTGGCCGGCGGGCGCCCTACGCTGACCGGGTGCAGCGGCTGGTGGGGGTGGACGTCACCCGGGGGCTGGCCGTGCTCGGGATGTTCACCGCGCACGTCGGCGCGGTCGAGGCCGGCTTCTGGACGTCGACCGGCTGGCTGGCGGTGGCCGACGGTCGCTCGGCTGCGACGTTCGCGACCCTCGCCGGGCTGTCGGCGGCCCTGCTCAGCGGCGGCCACCACCCCCCGCCGGACCTGCACGTCCCCCGCGTCCGCATCGCCGTCCGGGCGGTGCTCATCGGTGCGATCGGCATCGTCATGGCGGCGCTCGGCACTCCCGTCGCGGTCATCCTGCCGGGGTACGCGGTGATGCTGACGATGCTCCTGCCGGCGCTCGGGCTGCGCCGGCGCGCGCTGCTCGGGCTCGCGGCGATCGCGCTGGCGCTCGGCCCGCCGCTGCTCCTCGCGGTGCAGGGCTCCGCCGCCACCGCGACGTTCCCGCTCGACCTCGTCATCGGGCCCTACTACCCGGCGGCCGTCTGGATCGCCTACCTGCTCGTGGGGCTCGCGGTGGGCCGCCTCGACCTGCGCTCGTCCGACGTCCGACGTCGGCTCGCGGTGCTCGGCGTCGCCGGCGCGGTGCTGGGCTACGGCACCGGCGCGGTCGCGCTGCGGGTGCTCGCGGCGGACCGGACGTGGTGGCGCGCCCTGCTGGCCACCCACCCGCACGCCAACACGGCGCCCGAGGTGGTCGGCAACCTCGGGGTGGTGCTGCTGGTGCTCGTCGGGTCGCTGGTGGTCGCCGACCGGTGGTGCCGTGCGGTGGCGCCGCTCGCCGCGACGGGTGCGCTCGCCCTGACCGCCTACTGCGGACACCTCG
The DNA here is from genome assembly GCF_035443605.1 of Actinotalea sp. Classification (NCBI taxonomy): domain Bacteria; kingdom Bacillati; phylum Actinomycetota; class Actinomycetes; order Micrococcales; family Cellulomonadaceae; genus Actinotalea; species Actinotalea sp. Next base: position 44,411 of record NZ_DAORSQ010000004.1, read on the forward strand.
TCGCGATCGCGCTGCTGGGACCCGACGTCGTGCACCGACCGAGCAACCTCACGCTGGCCGCCTTCGTCGGCGTGACCGTGAGCGTCTGCTGGCTGTGGCGGGCGCGCTGGGGCCGTGGGCCGCTGGAGCGGATGGTGCACGCCGCTGCGGTCGCGGCGGCCCCGGCCGTCGAGGTCAGGAGCTAGGGACCCCGCGGTTCGCCAGCTGGTCGGCCCGCTCGTTGCCGGGGTCCCCGGAGTGCCCCTTGACCCACACCCACGCCACGGTGTGGCGCGCGACCTCGATGTCGAGCGCCTGCCACAGGTCGACGTTCTTCACGGGCTTCTTGTCCGCCGTGCGCCAGCCGTTGCGCTTCCACCCCGGCAACCACTTCTGCATGCCGTTCATGACGTAGCTGGAGTCGACGTGCAGCGTCACGGCGCACGGTCGGGTCAGGGCTCGCAAGCCCTCGATGACGGCCGTGAGCTCCATCCGGTTGTTGGTCGTCGGGTTCTCGCCGCCGCACAGCTCGCGCTCGTGGCCGCCGGTGCGCATCCACGCACCCCAGCCACCCGGGCCAGGGTTGCCCTTGCAGGCGCCATCGGTCCACATCTCGACGGTCGTCATGTCCTCGGGCACCGCCACACCCTACGGCCCTGCCGGACCGGGTCCCCGGTCGCGCCCGACCCTCGCGTCGGCCGGGCGTCTACCGTGGTCCGGTGACCACGCTCGCCCCCCGCACGACGGCGCCGACGCGGACCGCCACGGTCCTCGGCCCCGACGCGTGGATCGCGGCGTCCGCGGACCACACGACCCGCGCCGATGCGCTGACGGCCGCCCACCGTGCGCGGCGCGCCACGGGCGAGCACCACCCCATCGAGGACTTCCTCGTCGACTACTACGGCCTGCGACCCGCGCGGCTGCGCCGCTGGCACCCCGGCGTGGGGGTGCTCCTCACCGGTCCCGACGTGCCGCAGGCCACCTGGCGCTGGTACCGCGCGCACGCCATCCCGGCCGGGCGGGGGGTCGGTCTGGACGTCGAGGCCTTCCGCGCCGAGCGCGGCTCGACGGTCGCGTACGTGCACCGGCTCCTCGTCGCCACCGCGTCGCGCCCGGCCTTCACCGGCTGCCTCGGCCTGCACGAGTGGGCGATGGTCTATCGGCAGGACGACGCCCGACGCCGGCACAGCCTGCCCCTGCGGCTGGGACGCGCCGGGACCGACGCCGTCGTCGAGGCGCACCCGGTCCGCTGCTCGCACATCGACGCGTTCCGCTTCTTCACCCCGGCGGCGATCCCGCTCAACCGGCTCCGACCCACGCGCGAGAACCAGCCCGACCTGGAGCAGCCGGGGTGCCTCCACGCGACGATGGACCTGCTCAAGTGGTCGCTCAAGCTGGGCCCCGCCGTGCCGGGCGACCTCCTGCTCGACTGCCTCGCCCTGGCGCGCGAGGTGCGGGTGCTCGACATGCGGGCCTCGCCCTACGACGTCACGAGCCTCGGCGAGAGCCCCGTGCCGATCGAGACCGCGGAGGGCCGGGCGCAGTACGTCGCGGCGCAGCGCGCGTTCGCCGCGCGTGCGGCACCGCTGCGTCAGCGGCTCGTCGAGACCGCCGCCGCGGTGCTCGCCGCGCCGGCCGGCCCGTGACTCACGGCCAGGGGCCGAGCTCCGGCAGCACCACCTGGTGGCCGTCCTGCTCGGCGTGGACGGGGTTGAGCGGCTCGCGGCCGGCGAGCCAGCCGATGAGGTCGTTGGCAGCCCCGGTCAGCCGCACGGGCACCCCGTCGCCCAGCCGACGAGGCTCGTCCACGTCGGTGGGGTCCAGGTCGAGCCGCACCCCGGCGGGGATCCGCACCGCGAGGTAGCCGGCGAGGTGCTCGCGCAGCGCCGCGCCCCACATGGTGTGCTCGACGCCCAGGTCGAGGTCGGTGAGGTGGATGCTGGCCTCGCGCCACCACAGGAGCACGACGGCGGCGGCCGGCAGGTCGTGGTACCCGGTGCGGCGAGCAAGGGACGCCTCGTCCAGCAGGTCCATCGCGCCCTCGACCCGGTCCAGCACCGCCCCGACCCGCGCGACGTGCTCGGCCGCCGTGCCCCCCGCACCCTGGTCGATCGCGGTGTCCCGAGCCGGCCTGCCGCCGTCGTAGAGGGGCGCGGCCGGCGCGTCGGTCAGGGCGTTCTCCACCTGCCGCACCACGGCCGAGCCCAGGCCCGCGAGGTGCGCGAGCACGTGGCCGCGCGTCCATCCGGTGAGCCGGGACGGCGCGGCGACGTCGTCGTCGGTCAGCCCCTCGAGCGCCGTGCGCAGCCGCTCGTGGGTCCACTCGATGGACTCTCGGGCCACGGTGACGTCGCTGGGGATCATCTCCCCATCCCACTCGCCCCGGGCCCCCACGGCAACCGCATCCTTGTGATGCATGATCGGCGGCCCTAGCATCCGGGTATCCGCCGTCGAAGGGCTGGCCATGTCCCACAGCACCCCCGCCGCCACGACGCACCGCAGCCGGCCAGCGCCGGTTCTCACCTTCGCCGCGACCACGGCGCTCGCCCTGATCCTCGCCGCGTGCGGGGGCGATCCCGAGCCGGAGGTGGATGCCTCTGCCGGGGTCTCGCTCGAGGAGGCCATCACCGCGACGGTCAAGATCGAGGCCTCGGGATCGCTGGTCGACCCGTACGAGGGCGCCCTCGAGGGCGGCTGGTGGGGCTCGGGCCTCATCGTCGACCCCAGCGGCCTCGTGGTGACGAACAACCACGTCGTCGTCGGTGCCGCGACGCTCGACGTCGAGGTCGACGGCGAGCAGTACAGCGCGCGGATCCTCGGCTCGTCCGAGTGCCTCGACCTCGCGGTCCTGGACCTCGAGGGCGACGGCTTCCCGTACTTCGAGTGGTACGAGGGCGACATCACCGCGGCCCTGGACGTCTGGGCTCTGGGCTTCCCCGCCGTCGGCGACACGAGCTTCACCGTCACCAAGGGCATCGTCTCCAAGCCGGACACGGCCAACGACAGCGAGTGGGCCTCGATCGAGCACACCATCGAGCACGACGCGCGCATCCGGGGCGGCAACTCCGGCGGCCCGCTGGTGGCGCAGGACGGCAGCGTCGTGGGCGTCAACTACGCCGGCAACGACGAGGACGACCTGAACCTGGCCATCCACCGCGACGAGGTGCTGGCCGTGTTCGACCAGCTGGCCAAGGGCCGCGACGTGCTGAGCCTGGGCATCAACGGGACCGGCTACCTCGACGAGAGCGGCTCCGGCATCTTCGTCAGCGGCGTGGCGTCGGGCTCGGTGGCCGACGAGGCCGGGGTGCGCCCCGGCGACATCCTCACCCGCATGGAGGGCGTGACGCTCGGCACCGACGGCACGATGGCGGACTACTGCTCGATCCTCGAGACCCAGGGCACGGACGCCACCATCGCCGTCGAGGTCTTCCGCCCGTCCGACGGCGGCACGTACGTCGGCCGCTTCAACGGCGCCCCGCTCGAGATCGCGTCCCTGCCCGAGGTCGACACCGGCGACGACACCAGCGGCGGCACGAGCGACACGACGGGCGACCTCGTCACGGTGACGGACGACTCCGGGCAGGTCTCCGTGGAGATCCCGAGCTCGTGGGGCCAGGTGGACGGCGCGCAGTACACCGACGACCTCGGCAACGTCGTCTACGACGTCACCGCGGCCCCCGATCTCGAGGCGTTCTACGGCCAGTGGGCTGCCTCGGGCGTGTCGGTCGCCGCGTCGTCGGACGCCCTCGCGACGCTCACGGTCGACGGCATCCTCGACAACGGCGGCCCCACCGCCGTGGACGGCGGCTGCACGCTCGACGGCGGGCGCCAGCCGTACAGCGACGCGCTCTACACCGGCTCGTACGAGTGGTGGGTCGGCTGCGGCGGGGTGGACACCACCTATGTGCTCATCGCGGCGACGGCAGACGACGGCACCCACATCGTCTCCGTGGTCATCCAGCTGGCCGTGGGTGACGAGGGTGCGCTGGAGCCGATCGTCGGCTCGTTCCAGGCGGCGTTCTAGCGGCTGCCGGTCCCGCCTGCGACCCTCGCAGCGACGCTGCCGCGGGAGGTCCTCCCGCGGCCCGGGCTCACCGGACGGCGACGGAAGCCTCCCGCGCGGCCTCGGCGAGGGCTGCCCGGTCCACCGCGAGCAGGTCGAGCGCGCGGGCGGCCGTCCCGGCGGTCAGCTCGCCCACGGCCGCGACGACGTCGGCCCCCCGCAGGATCGCGGGACGGCGGTGCTTGGACAGCTCGACCGCACGCTGGAACACCCGCTGGGCCGTGGGTGTCGAGCGGTAGGCGCCGCGGCCGAGCGGGACCGACGCGCCGTCCGGCGCCGCTGCCGGCGTCCCGTCCGGGACCCGATCGTCTTCGCCGATCGCCAGGCCCAGCCCGCGCAGCGCGCCGGCGTGGACCTCGACGACGGCCCGGCGCACGTCGACGTCGGTGAGCCCGAGCGCGCCGAACGCGGTCCGCGCGGTCCCGTCGGGCAGCGCGAGGGCTGCGAGGAGCAGGTGCTCTGCCCCGGGGATCTCGTCGCCCAGGGCGACGGTCTCCCGCTCCGCGGTGGTGAGCAGGGCGTCGATCGTGCGGATGTCGCCGATGGCGTGGCGAACGCCCATGTCAGGTCACCTTCCGGTCGGCCCGGGTGCCCCGCCGCGCGGGTGCCAGGCGCTGGTGCGCGGCCTGGGCGGACGTGCCCAGGGCGTCGCCGATCGCGGCCCAGGTCCAGCCCTCGGCGAGCGCCCTGTCGACGGCGGAGCGCTCGAACGAGGACGCGACCCTGCGCAGGGCGACCACCGCGGCGAACGCCTCCGCGGTGTCCTGCGGGAGCTGGAGGTGCTGTTCCTCGACCATGCGTCAACTATTGTTGATGAGCCCGGGCGTGTCAACTTTTGTTGATGACGGCATGGCGGCCGTGGGGATGGACGGAGTCGCGGCGCTGGAAGTCGAGGATCGCGTCGTTGACGACGTGACCGTCGCGCACCTCGATCGCCCGGCTCAGGGTGACGTCAGCTTCCCAGGCCGCCGGCCCGTCGAGCACACGCTCGAGGAACGGCAGCAGCGCGTCGCTGATCTCCCACGTCGCGGAGTTCCACAGGTACGACGGGCTGTGGTCGACCGCGTAGTACGCGATGTGGTCGCCCACCTCGACCATCGGCTCGCTGAACGTCGTCGGCCTCGCCCAGCTGAAGCCCATCCCGACGTCGCACGAGACGTCGACGACGAGGCTGCCGGGCCGGAACACCGCGAGGTCGGCAAGGTCGAGGTAGGTCCGCGGCGCACGGGTGTCCTGCAGGGTGCAGTTGACGACGACGTCGTGCTCCGCGAGGAAGGCCGCCAGCGGCACCGAGCCGTCCTCCGTGTCGACGTGGCTGAGGAACGGCGCCGTGAGCTCGTGGGCGAAGTGCACCATGCGGGCCGAGTGGATCGGCGAGGCGACCGCCGCCACCTCACGGTGGGTCAGGACGCTCACGTCGGTGATGCCGTGCGCCGCGAGCGCCGTGACCGCCCCCCGCGCGGTCGCCCCGAAGCCGATGACGACCGCCGAGCGGCGCCGACCGTAGTCGCCCGTCAGCCCCCGCAGCGCCAGGGCGTGCAGCACCGAGCAGTACCCGGCCATCTCGTTGTTCTTGTGGAAGACGTGCAGGCCGAACCCGCCGCCCGGCCGCCAGTGGTGCATCGCCTCGAACGCGATGAGCGTCAGCCCGTTGTCGATGGCCAGCTGCGTCACCTCGGCGTCCTGCACGCAGTGCGGCCAGCCCCACAGCACCTGCCCCGCGTGGAGATCGGCGAGGTCGGCGGCCTGCGGCTTGGGCAGCAGCACCACGTCGGACTCGGCCAGCACGTCCGCCCGCGAGGCCATCCGCCCGACGAGTGGTGCGAGATGCGTGTCGGCGATCCCGAACCGCTCGCCGTAGCCCTGCTCGAGGGTGATCCGCGCGCGCAGGTCGGGGTCGATGCGCTCGAGGTGCTCGGGGTGGATCGGCAGCCGCCGCTCGTCCGGCTTGCGCGAGGTCGAGACGATGCCCAGGCTCAGCCGGTTCACGATGTGCTCCCTCAGAGGGGAACCGTGGCGGCTCCGCCCTGACGACACTACGCCTGCGCCACGGGCGTTCCCCCGCACGCCCCCGCCCTGCCCCGCCGTGCCCCGCCCTGCCCGCTGCCCGCGGTCCGGCACCTGCGAGGATGGCCGCGATGAGCACCCAGCCAGCGGCACCCGGCACCCCGTCCGCCGGACGCATCGACCCGCGCACCGGCCGGCTCGACCTGGCGTCACGCATCCCGGCCGAGCCGGACGCGGACAACCTCTACGAGGCCTTCGTCGGCTGGGCGGCGGACCGCGGGCTCGAGCTCTACCCCGCCCAGGCCGAGGCGCTGCTCGAGCTCGTCACCGGCTCGCACGTCATCCTGTCGACGCCCACCGGCTCGGGGAAGTCGCTCGTGGCGATGGCCGCGCACTTCGTCGCGCTGGCCCAGGGCCGACGGACGTTCTACACCGCCCCGATCAAGGCCCTGGTCAGCGAGAAGTTCTTCGACCTCGTCGCGGCCTTCGGCCCGGAGAACGTCGGCATGATGACGGGCGACTCGAGCGTCAACCCCGGCGCCCCGATCCTGTGCTGCACCGCCGAGATCCTCGCGAACATCGCGCTGCGCACCGGCGAGGGGATCGCCGAGACCCCCGGCCACGTGGACGACCC
>NZ_DAORSQ010000004.1:51193-53128 GCF_035443605.1 Actinotalea sp.
TGCACGAGGTGGTCGAGGACCTCGTGCACACCCGGCGCTCGCCGGTCTACCTCGTGCACTTCACGCAGGCCGCCGCCGTCGAGCGCGCGCAGGCCCTCATGTCGAGCACCCTCGCGTCGCGCGAGCAGCGTGACGCCATCGCCACGGAGCTCGGCGCCTTCCGGTTCGGCACGGGCTTCGGCCGGACCCTCTCGCGGCTGCTGCGGCACGGCGTCGGCGTGCACCACGCCGGGATGCTCCCCCGCTACCGGCGCGTCGTCGAGCGGCTCACCCAGCAGGGGCTGCTCACCGTCGTGTGCGGCACGGACACCCTCGGGGTGGGCATCAACGTGCCGATCCGCACCGTGGTGCTCACGTCGCTGGTCAAGTACGACGGCGTGCGGATGCGCCACCTGTCCGCGCGCGAGTTCCACCAGGTCGCCGGGCGCGCGGGCCGTGCCGGGTACGACACGCTCGGCGAGGTGGTCGTCATGGCGCCGGACCACGTCATCGAGAACCGCAAGGCGCTGGCCAAAGCGGGCGACGACCCGCGCAAGCAGCGCAAGATCGTCCGCAAGAAGGCACCCGAGGGCGCGGTCAACTGGACGGACAAGACCTTCGAGCGACTTCGCGACGCGCCGCCGGAGCCCCTGACCTCGAGCTTCGCCGTCACGCACGCCATGGTGCTCAACGTGCTGGCGCGACCGGTCGGCGATCCCGTCGAGGCGATGACCCGGCTGCTCACCGACAACCACGAGCCCGCGTCCGCGCGCGGACGGCACGTGCGCCAGGCCGTCAACATCTACCGCTCGCTGCGCACCGCCGGCGTCGTCGAGCGCGTGCCGCGTGCGGACGGCCGGGGTCGGACGGTGCGGCTGACCGTTGACCTGCCGGCCCAGTTCGCGCTCAACCAGGCGCTGTCGCCGTTCGCCTACGCCGCGCTGGACGTGCTCGACCCGGCCTCGCCGTCGTACGCCGTGGACGTCGTCTCCGTCATCGAGTCCACGCTCGACGACCCGCGGCAGGTGCTCGTCGCGCAGGAGAAGAGGGCCCGCGGCGAGGCGATCGGCGCGATGAAGGCCGAGGGCTACGACTACGAGGAGCGGATGGCTGCGATCGAGGACATCCGCCACCCGCAGCCCCTCGCGGAGCTGCTGGGCGCGACGTTCGCGATCTACCGGCGGACCAACCCGTGGGTGGCCGATCACGAGCTGTCCCCCAAGTCGGTGGTCCGCGACCTGCACGAGCGCACGATGTCCTTCGTCGAGTACGTGGGCTTCTACGGGCTGGAGCGCACCGAGGGCGTGCTGCTGCGCTACCTCGCGGACGCGTTCCGCGCGCTGCGCCAGACCGTCCCGCCCGAGCGCCGCACCGAGGACCTCGAGGAGATCATCGAGTGGCTGGGCGCGCTGGTGCGCGGCACGGACTCGAGCCTGCTCGACGAGTGGGAGCGGCTGGCGAACCCCGAGGCCGTCGAGGCGGCGGCGGCGGACGGCCCGGCGCACGAGGCCCCGCCCGCGATCACGGCCAACCGGCGCGCCTTCCGTGCCCTGGTGCGCAACGCCCTGTTCCGCCGGGTCGAGCTGGTCTCGCGCGAGCGCTGGGTCGAGCTCGCGGGCCTCGGCGACACGGACGACGACGGCGCTGCCTGGGACGCGACCCGCTGGCGCGAGGCCCTGGACCCGTACTTCGACGAGCACGCGGACCTGGGCGTCGGCTCGGACGCGCGCGGCCCGGCGCTGCTGCTCGTCACGGAGCGGGCAGCGGGCGCCGGGCTGCCGGCGCGCTGGGAGGTCCGCCAGCTGCTCGACGACCCGGCCGGGGACCACGACTGGCGGATCGACGTCGTCGTGGACCTGGCGGCCAGCGACGAGCGCGGCGAGGTCGCCCTGACGGTGCGCGCGGCCGGACGGCTGTAGGACCCCGCGCGGAGGCTCCTGACCCCGCGCGGAGCGT
>NZ_DAORSQ010000005.1:0-26176 GCF_035443605.1 Actinotalea sp.
CCGGGCAGCACACCGACCTGGAGCACCTCGACGCGGCCGTCCTGGCGCAGGTGGTCGAGCGCGTCCTCGACACCGACCACCTCCGCGACGACGATCACGAGGCGGCTGCCGACCCGCACCGGGGCGCCGGGCCCGGCGCCCCGCACGGCGGCCAGGTGCGCGGCGTACTGCTCGGCGCCGCCGCGGTAGACCCGCGCGAGGCCCTGCGGCCCGAGGCGCCCGACCCGGCCGGCGGACCGCAGCGCGGCCAGCAGCGCGGCGCCGTCGAGCACGGCGACGACCTCGACGACCACCGGCTGCCCGGCGCCGTCGACGGCGAGCAGGGTCGGCTCGTCGGCCGTCCGACCCTCCTGCACGAGGAGCAGCGGCTCGCCGAGCAGCGCGTCGAGGTGCTCGGTGAGGAGCGCGGGGACGTCGACGTCGAACCGCTCGCGGGCAGGGCTCAATGGGTGGACGGCGACCGACCGACCACCCTCGACGCGGAACAGCGGCATGACTCTCCTGTGGCCCGGCCTCGGACGGGACCTCCCGAGCCTAGGCTGTGCCCCTTGCGACCCGAAATGACCCGTTCGATTCACATATCGGCACGTGGGCCGTCGAGATGAGCGGCGAGCAGCTGCGCGAGGTGCGTGCCCTGCGCCGAGGCCAGCTGGTCGGCCTGCGTGCGGCACGAGAAGCCGTCGGCGAGGAGCACGGTGCCGGGGGCCGCGGCGCGCAGCGCGGGCAGCAGCGCGTGCTCGGCCACGGCGACCGACGTCTCGTAGTGGCCCTTCTCCATGCCGAAGTTGCCGGCCAGGCCGCAGCAGCCGGCCAGGGTGCTGACCTCGGCACCCGCCGTCGCGAGCAGCGCGAGGTCGGCCTGGTAGCCCATCACCGAGTGCTGGTGGCAGTGCGGCTGGGCGATGACCGTGACCCCGGCCAGGCTCGGCGGGGACCACCCGTCTGGACCCAGCGGCGCGGGCGCGGTGAGCAGCTCGGCGAGCGTGCGGGTGGCCCGGGAGACGGCGACGGCGCGCGGGTCGTCCGGGACGAGGTCCAGCAGGTCGGAGCGCAGCACCGCGGTGCACGACGGCTCCACCCCGACGATGGGGATGCCGTTGACCGCGTACGGGCCGAGCACCCCGAGCAGGTCCGTGAGCCGTGAGCGCGCGCCCTCGAGCTGACCCGTGCTGATCCACGTCAGACCGCAGCACGCGTCCTGGTCCGGGATGATCACCTCGTACCCGGCGTCCTGGAGCACGGCGATCATCGCGCGCGGCACGTCGGGGTCGAAGGCGTCGGAGAATGAGTCCGTCCACAGCACGACGCGGCGGGCCAGGTCGGTCGCGCCGGCCGCGTGCGCGTCGTGCGGCTCACCGGCACCCTGCGGTCGGTGCACGACGCCGGCCTGCTGGGCCCACCACCGCCGGAACGTCACGGGCGCGAAGGACGGGATCGACCGTCGGGTGTCCATCCCGCCCACCCGGAGCACGAGCGTGCCGAGCGGTCGCCACCCCAGCGCGGCGTTGGCCAGCGGCGCCAGGCGCAGGGCCGCGACCAGACGGGTCCACCGCGGCAGCCAGCCCAGCGCGTAGTGGTTCATCGGGCGCAGGCGACGCTGGTAGTGGCGGTGCAGCACCTCGGCCTTGTACTGCGCCATGTCCACCCCGGCGGGGCAGTCGCTCGAGCACGCCTTGCAGCTGAGGCACAGGTCGAGCACCTGGCGGACCTCAGGCGCGTCCCAGCCGCCCGTGACCAGCGTCCCGTTGGCCATCTCCTGGAGCACGCGGGCACGGCCGCGGGTGGAGTCCTTCTCGTCGCGCGATGCCAGGTAGCTGGGGCACATGAAGCCGCCCGCGTCCGAGGAGTCCGCGCGGCACTTGCCGACCCCGACGCAGCGGTGCACGGCCGTCGTGAAGTCGCCGTCGTCGTGCGCGAAGGCGAAGCCGGTCGCCCTGGGCAGGGGTGCGGCGTGCGGTCGGCGCAGGTCGGCGTCGATCGGGCGGGGGGCCACGAGCACGCCGGGGTTGAGCCCGTCGGCCGGGTCGAAGATCTCCTTGACCGCGCCGAACAGCCCGATCGCCTCCGGCGAGTACATGAGCGCCAGCAGCTCGCTGCGGGCGCGTCCGTCGCCGTGCTCGCCGGACAGGGACCCGCCGTGCTCCGCCACCAGCCGGGCCGAGGCGGTCATGAACGCGCGGAACCCCGCCACGTCCCCGGCCGTGGCGAGCGGGAGGCCGAGGCGCACGTGCACGCAGCCGTCACCGAAGTGCCCGTACGGCAGGCCGTCGACGCCGTGCTCGGCCATGAGCGCGTCGAACGCGCGCAGGTAGGCGCCGAGGCGCGCGGGAGGCACGGCGGCGTCCTCCCAGCCGGGCCACGCGGGGCTGCCGTCTGGCAGCCGGCCGGCCAGGCCGGCGCCGTCGGCGCGGATCTGCCACATCGCCGAGGCCTGCGCACCGGGCGGGATGACCCGCGCCGCCGTCGTACCGGCGTCCGCGACCATGGCGCGCGCCCGCTCGAGCGCCTCCTCGCGGGTCGCGCCGCCCATCTCGACCATGAGCCAGCCGGCGCCGGGGGGCAGCTCCGGCACGCTGTCGGCGCCCCGGTGCCGTCGCACCACGTCGACGAGCCGCGCATCGAGCCCCTCGACGGCGAGCGGCTCGTGGGCGAGCAGCGCCGGGACAGCATCGGCCGCTGCGGGCATGTCGGGGTAGCCGAGCACCACGAGCACGGCGGCATCGGCGATCGGTACGAGGTCGACCGTGGCCCCGAGCACCGTGACGAGCGTGCCCTCGGTGCCGACGAGCATCTTGGCCAGGTCCGTGCCCCGCTCGGGCAGCAGGTGCTCGAGGGAGTAGCCGGAGACCTGCCGGCCGAACCGACCGAGCTCGGTGCGCAGCGTCTGCAGGTGCGCGGCGACGAGGGCGTCCAGACCGGGCACGACGTCGAGCGCGCCCGGGCCGCTCGTCGCGGTGAACCGGCGTCCGCGGCCGTCGACCACGTCGAGTGCGACGACGTTGTCCGCGGTGCGCCCGTACGCCACCGCGTGCGGGCCGCACGCGTTGTTGCCGATCATCCCGCCGAGCGTGGCGCGGTTCTGCGTGGACGGGTCGGGGCCGAACCGCAGGCCGAACGGCCGCGCGGCCGCCTGCAGGTCGCTCATGACGACGCCGGGCTGCACCCGCGCGGTGCGGGTCTCGCGGTCGATGGCCTCGATGACGCGCAGGTGGCGCGAGGTGTCCACGACGATCCCCGGCCCGACGGCGTTCCCGGCCACCGACGTCCCGCCACCGCGGGCCGTGAGGGGGGTGCCGGTGGCTCGTGCCACCTCGGTGACGGCGAGCAGGTCGTCGACGTCCAGCGGGAACACGACGACGCGCGGTGGCACGCGGTAGTTGGACGCGTCCGTCGAGTACTCGGCCCGGCGCCGCGTCGAGGCGTCGACCTGCCCGCGCACGGCCCGGCGCAGCTCGCGCAGCAGGTCGGGGGTGGGCATCGCACCGCCGTCCTGGGGCGGGAGGGTGCTGGGCGGGGTCACGGTCGACACGTGGCCGATCCTGCCACGCGGGGGGCAGGACGGGTCCGGGACGTCCGGGTCCGGGACGGGGCGGCCCGGGACGAGACGGGCCACCGGGCCGCTCGCGTCAGGGCACTCGCGTCAGGCCGCTCGCGTCAGAGCAGACCGGCCTCGAGCGTGATCGGCACGGCGGCCAGCGCCTTGCTCACCGGGCAGGTCTCCTTGGCCGCCTGCGCGACGCGCTCGAAGGCCGCGTCGTCGAGACCCTCGACCTCACCGCGCACGGTCAGGGCGACCCCGGTGATCCGGAGCCCGCCAGCCGGGTCGGGGCCGAGGTCGACGTCCGCGATCACCTCGAGGGCGTGCGTGGTGCCGCCGGCCTCGGCGACCAGGGCGGACAGCTGCATCGCGAAGCACGAGGAGTGGGCGGCGGCGATGAGCTCCTCGGGGCTCGTGACGCCCGCGGCCTCCTCGGCCGTGCGGCGCGGGAAGGAGACGTCGAACGTGCCGGCCCGGGAGCTCGAGAGCTCCACCTGCCCGCCACCCTCCATGAGGCTGCCGTTCCAGGCGGTGCGAGCGGTGCGCGTGGACATGGGGACCTCCGGATCGGTGCTGCGGGGACGCTCCCGACGCTATCCGGGGGCGGGCGGCCCGGCATCCCGAGGCGCACCGGTCGCCGGCAGAGCGACGGCCCGGCACCGCGCAGGGACGCGGGGCCGGGCCGTCGCGCGATCAGCGGGTGTCGCTGCCGAACGTCAGCACCGAGGCACGACCGGCCTCGAGGCGGGCGATCGGGATCCGGAACGGCGAGCAGGACACGTAGTCCAGGCCCACCGCGTGGAAGAAGTGGATCGACTCGGGGTCGCCACCGTGCTCGCCACACACGCCGAGGACGATGTCGGGCCGGGTGGACCGACCCTCCTCCACGGCGATCTTGACCAGGCGCCCGACGCCCTGACGGTCGATGCTCTCGAACGGCGAGACGCTGAACACACCACGCTCGGTGTACTCGTTGAAGAACGCGCCCTCGACGTCGTCCCGCGAGAAGCCCCACGTGGTCTGCGTGAGGTCGTTGGTGCCGAAGGAGAAGAACTCCGCGACGTCCGCCATCCGGTCCGCCGTGAGGGCGGCCCGGGGCAGCTCGATCATCGCCCCGATGGGGATGTGCAGCTCCACGCCCTGCTCGGCAGCGACCTGGGTGAGGATCCCCTCGGCCTCGTCGCGCACCAGGTGCAGCTCCATGATCGACGCGGCGAGCGGGATCATGATCTCCGCGTGCGGGTGCCCGCCGGCCTTGATCCGTGCGGCAGCGGCCTCGGCCACGGCCCGGATCTGCAGCGCGAACAGGCCGGGGACCACCAGGCCGAGCCGCACACCACGCAGGCCCAGCATGGGGTTGGCCTCGTGCATCCGCTCGACGGCCGCGAGCAGCACCTTGTCGCGCTCGACCTCCGGCCCGGCCTGCTTGCGCTCCTCGGCCAGCGCCACCTTGACCGACAGCGCGGTGAGGTCAGGCAGGAACTCGTGCAGCGGCGGGTCGATGAGGCGGATGGTCGTCGGCAGCCCGTCCATCTCGTCGAGCAGCCCGATGAAGTCGGTCCGCTGCAGCGGCAGCAGGGCGTCGAGGGCCGACTGCCGATCGCTGTCCGTCGTCGCCAGGATGAGCCGCTCGATGAGCACCCGGCGGTCGCCGAGGAACATGTGCTCCGTGCGGCACAGGCCGATGCCCTGGCCACCCCACAGTCGGGCGCGGTGCGCGTCCTCGGGGGTGTCGGCGTTGGCGTGCACGCGCAGCCGGCGCACGGTGTCCGCGTGCCGCAGGATGCGGTCGACCGCGTTGACGAGCTCTGCGGTCTCCTCGTCGTCCGCGGGCAGCCCGGCCAGGGCGGCCTCGAGGCCGTCCTCGAGGTAGCTGACCACCGGCGAGGGCATGACGGGCACCGCGCCGAGGAAGATCTCACCGCTGGAGCCGTCGATGGCGATGACGTCGCCCTCGACGAAGCCTCGGTCGCCCACCCTGGCCACGCGCTTGACGACGTCGACGTCGAGCTTGTCGGCGCCGACGACGCACGTGGTGCCCATGCCGCGCGCCACGACCGCCGCGTGCGACGTCTTGCCGCCGCGGGACGTCAGCACGCCCACCGCGGCGATCATGCCGCCGAGGTCGTCCGGGTTGGTCTCGCGCCGGACGAGGATGACGTCCTTGCCCTGCGCGGCCCACTCCTGGGCGGTGACCGAGTCGAACACGGCCTGGCCGACGGCCGCACCGGGCGAGGCCGCCATGCCGCGGGCGAGCAGGGTGCGCTCGGCCGCGGAGTCGAACTGCGGGAACATCAGCTTGCTCAGCTGCTCGCCGGTGACGCGCTCGAGCGCCTCGTCCATCGTGATGAGGTCCTCGTCGACCAGCTGGGTCGCGATCCGGAACGCCGCGGCGGCCGTCCGCTTGCCCACGCGGGTCTGCAGCATCCACAGCTTGCCGCGCTCGACGGTGAACTCGATGTCGCACAGGTCGCGGTAGTGGGTCTCGAGACGACGCATCGCCTGGCGCAGCTCGGCGTAGGCCGCCGGGTCCAGCCGCTCGAAGTCGGCCAGCGACAGCGTGTTGCGGATGCCCGCGACCACGTCCTCGCCCTGGGCGTTCTCCAGGTAGTCGCCGTAGTCGCCGGTCATGCCGGTGGACGGGTCACGCGTGAAGCACACGCCCGTGCCCGAGTCGGAGCCGAGGTTGCCGAACACCATCGAGCAGATGTTGACGGCCGTGCCCAGGTCGTTGGAGATGCGCTCGCGGCGGCGGTACAGCCGGGCGCGCTCGGTGTTCCACGAGTTGAAGACGGCCGTGATGGCCAGGTCGAGCTGCTCGCGCGGGTGCTGCGGGAACTCGCGTCCGGTCTCGAGGCGGACGATCTCCTTGAACTCCTCGACGAGGGCCTCGAGGTCGGCCGCGCTGAGATCGGTGTCCACCGAGGCGCCGCGCGCCTTCTTCATGGAGTCCAGGGCGTGCGCGAACTTGTCGCCGTCGATGTCCAGCACCGTCTTGCCGAACATCTGGATGAGACGGCGGTAGGAGTCCCACGCGAACCGCGCGTCGCCGGAGAACTGGGCGAGGCCCTGCACCGATGCGTCGTTGAGGCCGACGTTGAGGACGGTCTCCATCATGCCCGGCATCGAGAACTTGGCGCCGGAGCGGACCGAGACGAGCAGCGGGTCGTGGAAGTCGCCGAGCGAGCGGCCGAGGGTGTCCTCGAGCCGGCGCAGGGCCATGGTGACCTCGACCCGGAGCTCGGGCGGCAGGTCGCCGTCGACCATGTACGTGCGACACGCCTCCGTGGTGATGGTGAACCCGGGTGGCACCGGCAGGCCCAGGTTGGTCATCTCGGCGAGGTTGGCCCCCTTGCCGCCGAGCAGGTCCTTGAGGTCCCGGTTGCCTTCGCTGAAGTCGTAGACGTACTTGGCCACGATCCGCCTCTCTGCGTCGACGCCGGCCCCATTGCCGACGTCACGTCCCCTTAGGGTGCTGCAGGTCAGTTGTACCAGGCGAGGACCTTGGGCCCGTCTGCGGGCCCGCCGGTCGTCTCACGGCACGAGCGGGTCCGACGCCCCCCAGGCGACGAGCCGCAGACGCCGCGCGTCCACCGCGATGATCTCGGCACCGTGGGCGGCCAACGAGGCCGGCGTGTCCATCCCGGCGCGGACGAACCGCCCGGCCAGCGCGTCGAGCCCGCCGTCCGCGAGGGCGACGAGCAGCTCGACGACGGTGGCGATCGGGGTCCACGCGACACGGGCGTCGTGGGCCGGCATGCCACGCGTCATGTCGGTGCGGACCACCCCGGGCGCGAGGTCGAAGACTCGCAGGCCGCGGTCGCGGTACTGCGTGTCGAGCATCGTCGTCATGCGGGCCAGCGCTCCCTTGCTGATGCCGTAGCCGGTGTACTCGCCGGCACCCCGGTGACCCGCGCCCGAGTTGATGTTGACGATGCGGCCCCCGCCCTGCGCGAGCATCCCGGGCAGCAGCGCGTGGGTCAGCAGCAGCGGACCGCGCACGTTGGTCTCGATGACCCGCCACGTGTCCTCGACGTCGTCCTGGTCGAACGGCACCTCGGCCCGCTCGATGACCCCGGCGTTGTGGACCAGCAGCCCGACACCGCCGAGCTCGTCCTGCACCACCGACGCCGCCTCGCGCACGGCCGCGGCGTCCGTGAGCTCCACGGGCACGACGACGACGTGTGGGCCCCGGCGTGCCGTGGCAGGCGCCGCGCCGGCCGCGGTGGAGGCCGCGGTGGGGGTCGCGGTGAGGGCCGAGGTGAGGGCCGCGGTGGCGGCCGCGGCCTGGATCCTCGCGGCGACGTCGTCGAGATGCGCGCGGGTGCGACCCAGCAGGGCGACGTCGTACCCGGCGGCCGCGAGACCCGCCGCAAGGCCCGCTCCGATGCCGCGACCGGCCCCCGTGACCACGGCGGTGCGCGGGACGGCGGGCCGGGACGTGTCGGCGACGAGGCTCATCCCCCCATCCTGGGGGCCCGGGGTGCGCGAACCAACCGGGTCCCCCGGGTCGACCCACGCCCACACCGCCGGCGGATCGGCCGACCCGTCGCGGTGCCCCTCGCTCCACCGCTCCTCTGCACCCAGGTTCCCGACACCCTGCTCCGGCTCCCGCTGCCACTCCCCTCCCGCTCCCGGCACCCCTGCCCTGGGAGTCGGCAGTTGCTGCTGAGATGCGTGACACGTCACCGTCACCACATCGATGCTGCCTCGGTGACGCGTCACGCAGTTTCACTCGACTGCTCGATCCTGTGGGCGGTTGTCCCCAGCCAGACCCGCCGTGGCGGTCCGTCCCCAGGACGACGGGTCCGAAGGGAGGCCAGCTCCTCGCGCCAGCGATGCTCCGGATGTGGACGAGATCGCAGCACTCCGACTGTGGATCATGGCCGCGCATCGCGACCTCGACCGTGAGCACGCGCGGCTGCTGCGCACCATCGGGCTCACGCCTGCGCAGGCTGACGCTCTGGCCGTCCTGCACGAGCACGGCGTCCTGACGGTCCGGGACCTCGGCGACCTGCTCGTCCGCGAGTCGGGGAGCCCGAGCCGGCTGGCGCGGACGCTCGTGGACGCGGGGTGGGTCGACCGGACGATCGAGCCGTTCGACGGCCGGACCGCCGTGCTGCGGCTCTCGCCGCTCGGGCGTCGGCTCGCGGCTCGGGCGGAGCGCGCCGACGTTCAGCTGCGCGGCGCGATGGCCCGGGAGATCGACCCGGAGCTGGTCGAGGACTGCTCCGTGGCACTCGCCGCGCTGGCGAGCGGTCCGGCCGGGCGGGCGGTGCCGCGCCGCCTGGCAGGGCGGACCTGGTGGTGGCGGTGAGGCCAGATCGCTCAGCCCTGCAGGCCGTCCGCGACCGCCGCGGTGACCTTGAGCCACGCCTCACGCGTCGGCCCGGCGAGACGGTCGATCTCGAGCGGGCTCCCGCCGACCAGCGACGGGTCGTAGGGGACGTCGACCACGGTCCGGGTCAGCTGGCCGAAGTGCTCGTGCAGGCGCGTGGCGAGACGGTCGTCGCGCCGCGGGGCCGGCGCGGACAGCACGGTGACCGCGTTGCGTACGGCGTCGCCGTGGCCCGTCGCACGCAGGGCGTCGATCGCCCAGGCCGCCGACTGGGCGGTGTCTTCCCGGACGGTCGACACGATGACCACCTGGTCCGCAGCCTCGATCGCCGCCTGCCAGTTGGAGGCCCGCATGTTGTTGCCCGTGTCGACGACCATGATCCGGTAGAACCGCGACAGCGTGCGGTGCAGCGACCTGAACGCGAACGCGTCGATCGACGCCGCGGAGGCCGCATCCTCATCGGACGCCAGCACGTCGAACTGCGCCGAGCCCTGGGACCGCACGTAGTTGTCGAGGTCCCCGACGCGAGCCGATCCCGGGTCCGCGAAGCGGTCGAGGTCCTGCAGCAGGTTCACCGCCGTGTTGTGGTGCTGGGCCTGGTGGGAACGCCAACCGAGCGTGCCGCGGGTCTCGTTGTTGTCCCAGGCGAGCGTGTAGCCACCGCGGTGCTGGCCGAAGGTCGCCGCAAGGAGCAGCGACGCCGTCGTCTTGTGCGCGCCGCCCTTGGGGTTGATGACCACGATGGTCTTGGGCCCGTCGAGGCTGCGCTGCACGGAGGTGATCGCATCACGGTGCCGCTGCTCGAAGGGGCCTGGGCGCAGCGCGACGAGGCCGCCGGTCAGACGTCGCACCGTGCCCTGCCAGCCGAGCTGCGCCGGCCCCGCCGGCGGCGTGGGACGGCCGGCGAGCAGGTCCGTCAGGGTAGGCAGCTCGTCCGCCGGCGCCACGGGACGGGCCGGCGACCCGGTCGACAGGTCGGCGCCGTCGACCGGTGGCGCACCAGGGGCCACGGCGATCGACGAGATCGGGACCGCGGGAGCGGGGACACCCGTGACGATCGGGGCCGGTGGGGCCGCGGGCGCACGGTCAGCCCATGGCTCCGGCCCCGGCTGCGGCTGCGGCTCGGCGACGATGTCGTCCCACTCCTCGTCGACCGGCGCGGGATCGGCCGGCGCGAAGGCCGTGCGCAGCACGGGCACGCGGGCCGGCGCCGGGGCCGCGCCACCGCCGGCCGCCGTCGGCGCGGGCGGCAGCGGCGGACCGTCCCAGCGGACGTCGTCCACGTCGGGCTCGGGCGGGAGCTCGCGCGGCAGCTCGTGGCGCAGCGACCAGTCGACGGCCTGCTGCCAGCCGTCGCCCGGCGCCGCGGCCACCGGGGCGGGGACACCCTCGGGGTCGAGGTCGCCGTCCTGCGGGCCCTCGAGGTCGCCGTCGCCGTCCTGCGAGCCCTCGACGGCGGGGGTCGGGTCGGTCGGGACGGGCCCGGTCGCTTCAGGCTGCTCGACGTCGCGGGGCTCGTCGACCTCGGTCACGACCGCGTCGCCGGGAGCCTCCTCACGCGCCGTCGGCACCTCGCCGCGCAGTGCCCGCAGCTCGCGCCGGGACAGCGTCTGGCCGGCCCGGTCCCATGCGTCACTCTCGTCCACGGCTTCGCTCCCCACCTGCAGCACCTGCACCATGCCGCGTCCGACGGCGTCCGGGGCGACGCCGTGCGGCACCGAACCTACGCCGCCCGACACCGCTCCGCATGAGCACAGCCTGCCGCAGCGCGGGTCCGGGTGCCGTGCGCCACGACGCACGGCACCCGGACCGGGGTGGATCAGCCGACCGCAGAGAAGTCCAGCGCGGAGTCCGCGACGGCGAGGACGGTCCAGATCCCCCCGTCAGCACTCGTCAGCTCGTAGGTCGGCGCGAGCACCGCGGCACCGTCGGCCTGGGTGTGCAGCGCCACCCCGAGCCGTGCCGAGACGATGGTCACCTCGGTCACGGGCCAGCTCAGCGAGCTGCCTGCTGCAGCCGTCGGCGGCACGGTGGGGACGGCCGGCTCCTCGGACGGGACGGCCATGTCGCCCTCGCGGGCCGCCGCGCCGTCGGCGTAGGCGATCGGACCGCCCCAGCCGAAGCCGAAGCGGGGGTCGCCCAGCCGTTCGACGGCCTCGACGGGGCTGATGACGGCGTACTCGCCGAGCGCGACGGCCGGCGCGAGCGAGCCGTAGAGCGACTGCAGGCCGGCGCCCGTGAAGCTTGCGCTCCAGGCCAGCCCGGTGCGCTGCCCGTCGATCACCTGGTAGGCGGTGACGTAGGCGTACGCGATGTCCCCGTAGTCCTCCGCGACGAGCTCGAACGACGCCGCGTCCTGGCCCAGCGAGCCCAGCAGTGCCCGGAGCCTGGCCGACGCGTCCTCGCCCTGCGGCGCGGGGCCGAGGTCCCGCTGCACGCACGGCTCGGGCGCGACCAGGCCCTCCTCGGTGGTCCCGTCCGCGCCGCCCTCGGTGACCGTCGTGCAGGACCACGGGTCGGTGGTCGGGTCGTAGTACCCCAGCGACGCCGTGCCGTCGGCGGACAGCGTGACCACCGGCCCCGTGCCGTCGGTCGCGCCGACCGACCAGGAGCCGTACGTCATCTCGGGCGAGCCCGCGACCCCGAGCGCGGCCGCGGCGGCCGCGATCGTCGCGTCGCTGAACACGGACGCCGCGTCCAGGGCCCACGCGGCGTGGCTGCCGCCCTCGTCGGAGAGCCCGGAGGACGTGAACACCGTGCGCCCCCAGCCGCCCCAGAAGGACATGTCGGCCGTGCGCGCGGCCCCGCCGACCCCCGCGTCCGGGACGGCAAGGGACTCCGGTGCCCCCGCCGCGCCCGAGGACGCGGCGTCACCGCCGGACGGGCCGGTGGTCAGCGTGATCGCAGCGGCGGCGAGCTCCGGCTGCGACCCCGCGGCGCCGATCGCGTACCCGCCACCGCCGCCGACCACCAGCGCTGCGGCCGCGATCCCCGCGACGCGCGCGGGCCACGAGGTCCAGCGACGCGACCTGGCGACGGCGAGCTGGTCCGGGACGGCCGTCGTCCTGGCATCGACGGCGGCACGCAGCGCCGCGGCGTCGGGGTGGAGCCCTGCGGCCGGGTCCGCCTGGGCGAGCCGGGCGATCTCGTCCGGGTCCGGTGCGGTGGTGTCCATGGTGACCTCCTGAGGTGGTGTCTCACCCCGTCTGTGTCGGACCGGCCCCCGGACTTGCAGCGGACCGCGCGGCGACGGCACCCGGGTCGGTGGCGTCGAGCTCCGCCCACACCTGGCGCAACCGCGCACGGGCGCGGGAGAGCGCGGCGTCGGCCCCGCCCCGACTGATCCCCAGCGTGGCGGCGAGCTGGTCCGGGTCCAGCCCCTCCCAGGCGTGCAGGAGCAGGATCCGACGATCCCGCGGCGACAACGCCATGAGGACGGCCCGCACACCCTCGTCCGACACCGCCAGGTCCGCCGGGTCGACGTCGTCGACCTCCTCCGGCAGGTGCTCGACGGGTACGGGCCGACCCTTGCGCCGGTGGTTCGCCAGGACGTACCCAGCGGTCCGGTAGAGCCACGGCAGCTCGGCACCCTCCGGCACGTCCGCCCGACGGCGCCACGCGGTGGCCAGGACGTCGGCCGCGAGGTCCTGCGCGTCGTCGATGGCGACGCGGCGCGCGAGGTAGCGGTAGACCGCCGTCGAGTGCGCGCGGAAGAGCGCATCGAACCAGACGTCGTCGCGCACGCCGGCCTCCGGGATGTCGTGGGGCTGCCTACCGGGTCTGTGTCGCGACCGTCGGACTCCTTGCACGATCGCGGCACCCGTCTTCGTCGGTCCACTGTGACGCACATCACAGAACACTGGGAGGCCTCACGGAGACGCCGGGTGAGCCGATCTGAGAGCGACGGGCCGTCATCCGGGATCATGGCACCCGTCCGCCCATGCTGCGGTGCCGCAGCCGAAGGAGTCGGGAGAGTCATGGCCGAGGAGCACGTGCGGGTGCGTGCCAGCGACCGCGAGCTGGCGCAGACGCTCGACCTGCTCAGCGAGAGGGTCGCGCGCTACCGCGTCGACGACCTCACGCTCGTCTACTGCAACCGCGCGTGGGCCGCCCAGCACCACGCCGACCCCGAGGAGCTCGTCGGGATCCCCATCGACGACCTGCTCAGCCCCGCCGAGATCGACGGCCTGCACGCGCAGCTCGCCCGCCTCGGCCCCCTGACGCCGTACCTGCGTGACTCCGAGCCGCGCCCCGCCACCCGGATGCCCGACCGGTGGATCGAGTGGGCCGACCGCTACCTCGTGGGACCCGACGGCGCACACATCCTCGCCGTCGGCCGCGACGTCACCGAGCGCCGCCTCGCCGAGCAACGCCTCGCCCTGTCGGAGGCCCGGTTCCGTGACCTCGCCGACCGCTCGGCCGACGCCGTCTTCCGCCTGACCACCACGCCCCGCCCGCACCTGTCCTACCTCAGCCCGTCCGTCGAGCGGATCACGGGATGGAGCCCGGCGGACTTCGGCGACGACCTGGCGCACCTCGTGACGGTGCTCGACACCGACAGCCGCTCCGTGGCCAGGGGGGCGCTCGCCGGTGCGACGCTCCCGGACCGCTTCGACGTGCGCATGCGCCGCGCCGACGGCACCGGCCTCGTCCTCGAGCTCCAGGTGGTCGCGCTGGACGACGGCGTCCAGGGCGTCGGGCGCGACGTCACGGAGATGCGCCGGCTGCAGGACGACCTCGCCACGCTGGCACTGCGCGACCCGCTGACCGGGCTCGCCAACCGCCGCCTCTTCGACATCCTGCTCAGCTCGGCCCTGGCCAGGGTCCAGCGGTCCACCACGCCGCTCGTGGTCACCTACGTCGACCTCGACGACTTCAAGTCGGTCAACGACACCTACGGCCACGCCGCCGGCGACGCCGTGCTCGTCGAGACGGCGCGGCGGCTCAAGGCGACGGTCAGGGGTGCGGACATCGTCGCCCGGCTCGGCGGGGACGAGTTCGTCGTCGCCCAGGAGACCGACGCCGACGGCGCCGAGGCGACGGCCCACCGCATCGGCGAGGCCCTCGAACCCGCCTACGAGCTGCCCGACGGCACGCTCGTGACCTGCACCGCGAGCCTCGGCATCGCCGAGTCGCGCCTGCACCCCGTCGGGGCCTCCCTGCTCGCAGCTGCGGACGCCGCCATGTACGCGGCCAAGCGCGTGCGCCACGGACGCGACCCCCGCACCGGCGACTGACCCGGCCCCGCGCGCCCCGCCCAGCCCGTCCCGCCTGGCCGCCCCGCCCAGCCCGTCCCGCCGGCCGTCCCGCCGGCCCGTCCCGGACGCACGAACGCCCCGGTCCGAGGACCGGGGCGTTCGTGGTGGATCGGGGTGAGCTCAGCTCACCGCGGAGATCCGGAGGAGCAGAAGATCAGAGCGCGCGGATGTTGTCCGCCTGGGGGCCCTTGGGGCCCTGCTTGATCTCGAACTCGACCTTCTGGTTCTCCTCGAGCGTGCGGTAGCCGCTCGTCGCGATCGCGGAGTAGTGGGCGAAGACGTCGGCGCCGCCCTCGTCGGGGGCGATGAAGCCGAAGCCCTTCTCGGCGTTGAACCACTTCACGGTGCCAGTAGCCATGGCGGGTCTCCTTCAGGAGTATTCGTACGAACCCGCGTGTCGGGTCCGATCAATCGCGGTGTTCGTCGTCCGCTCCTGGTAAGGAAAATGCGCCTGGCCGAGGGGCCGGGCGCACTCGAGACGTGCAAGCACAGCAACTTCGAGGGTCACGCTACGGCATTCGACCGCTCTGCACCAGTGGGCGACTAGGCTCGGCGTCCGTGAAGCCGTTCCTGCTGCTGGCAACCCGTGAGCAGGACGACGCCGCGGACGGGGAGCACGAGGCCATCCGGCGCTTCGGCGGGCTGAGCGACGAGGCCCTCGTCCGGGTCCGCCTGGAGGCCGGGCCGATGCCCTCGCTGGACCTCGACGACTTCTCCGGCGTCATCGTGGGCGGCAGCCCGTTCAACGCGAGCGACCCGACCGAGCACAAGTCCGCGCTGCAGCTGCGCGTCGAGGCTGAGCTCTCGGCCCTGCTCGACGAGATCGTCGCGCGTGACCTGCCCTTCCTCGGCGCGTGCTACGGCGTGGGCACGCTGGGCGTGCACCAGGGCGGCGTCATCGACCGCACCTACGGGGAGCCGGTCGGCGCCGTCCCGGTGAGCCTCACCGACGCCGGCCGCAGCGACCCGTTGTTCGGCGGCATGCCCGCGACCTTCCAGGCGTTCGTCGGGCACAAGGAGGCGGTCTGCACACCGCCACCGCACGCCGTCGTGCTCGCGAGCTCGCCCGCCTGCCCCGTGCAGGCCTTCCGGATCCAGGACAACCTCTACGCCACGCAGTTCCACCCGGAGCTCGACGTGCCAGGGATCGTGGAGCGCATCCGTGTCTACCAGCACGCCGGCTACTTCCCCGCGCACGAGGTCGAGCAGGTCATCGCCTCCGTGCGCGGGGCCGTGGTCGACCAGCCGCCGCGTCTGCTGGCGGCCTTCGTGCAGCGGTACGCGCGCTGACGGAGGAGGGGCAGCCCGCCGCGGTCCTCCCCTCGAACGGGTGAAATCCGACACGCGGGGGCCGAGGGAGTTGGCTGGTCAGCCCCGCCGGGGCAGGATGCAAGCGTGTTCACGCTCACAACAGCCGACTCCCAGAGTCCTCAAGGTCAGCCTCGGCGTGCCGACTGGGATGTCATGAGCGTCGCCACCGAGTACCCCATCGCCGAGCAGCAGCCCGCTGCCGCGGCGCTCGTGCCCGTCCCGTGCGCCGCCCGACCCTCCACGAACTTCGTCCACCTGGACGGGCCGTGCCACTGCTTCATCGGTGGCCCCGCCCCGGAGTTCGCCCCCCTGCACCGCGACCAGCGCGCCTCCTGACCGCCGACCGCCCCGCGACGGGGCGGTGCTGAGCACCACGGGTCACATCCGGACAAACTCCGACGACTCCACCCCTTCACCCCGATGATCACGCGCCGCTAGGGTGCGACGAAGCCTCGTGCCCGCTCGACGACGACGACGTCCCCGGGCAGGCACGCAGCCCCGCGCAGATCCGCGGTCGCCTCCGAGGGGAAATCACCATGAGAAGACTCGTCGCCACTCTCGCCAGCACGGCCATCGCCGTCCCGATGTCCCTCGGGGTCGCCTACGCTGCGCCCACCCCCGACCCCGTCGCCGACCACGGGCAGGGGCAGGGCCTGCCCGTGGTGAGCGGCAGGGACCTCGTGCGGCCCGTCGGCGAGGAAGCGCGGGACGCCGGCGCCATCGGGTCGACGCTCGCCGCGGCGAGCGGGACGGTCACGGCCTTCGTCGAGCTCGACGCCACCACCGGGCTCGAGACCGCCCAGGCCGGTGGCGACGCGGCCGACGTCGAGGCGGCGCAGGCCCAGGTCGAGGCGCTGGCCCAGGAGGTCGTGCCCGATGCGACGGCCCGGGCGAGCAGCGCGGCCCCCCAGACCCTCGACGTCACGTCCACGCTCGTCGCGGGCGTCGTCGTCGCGGGCGACGCGGCACGGGTCCGCGCCCTGGCGGCCGACCCCGCCGTGGTGGGCGTGCACCTCATCGTGCCCAAGACCCCGCTCAACAAGGGGGCCGACGCCTTCACCGAGGCGCTCGCCACCTGGACGTCCACCGGCCAGACGGGCGAGGGCGTGACCATCGGCGTCATCGACACCGGCATCGACTACACGCACGCCGACTTCGGCGGCCCCGGCACGCCCGAGGCCTACGCCGCCGCGTACGGCACCGACGGGACCGGCCCGGTCCCGGCCGGCACCTACGACGCCACGAAGTACCTGGGCGGCTACGACTTCGCCGGCCCGACCTACGACGCCGGCGGGGCGGGCGCGGCCCTGACCCCCCAGCCGGACGCCAACCCCATCGACTCCCCGGACGGGGACGGCGGGCACGGCACGCACGTGGCCGGCAGCGCCGCCGGCCTCGGCGTGCTGGCCGACGGCACGACGTTCGACGGCGACTACGCGTCGCTCACGGACATCTCCGACTGGCAGATCGGCCCGGGGACGGCGCCCGGTGCCGGGCTCTACGCGCTCAAGGTCTTCGGCGACACGGGCGGCAGCACCAGCCTGGTGATCAGCGCGCTCGAGTGGGCCGCCGACCCCGACGGCGACGGCGACCTGTCCGACCACCTCGACATCATCAACATGTCCCTCGGCTCGGACTCCAGCGCGGCGGACGACCCCGAGAACGCCTTCGTCGACGCCCTGTCCGAGCTCGGCGTGCTCTCCGTCGTGGCCTCGGGCAACGCCGGCGACGTCGTCGACATCGGCGGCAGCCCTGGCAACGCCCGGAGCTCGCTGACGGTCGCCAACTCGGTGTCCAGCACCCAGACCTTCGACGCCGTCGAGGTCGTCTCGGCCGCCGACCCGAGCCTCGTCGGCACCTACGCCGGCCAGAACACCATCGCCTACGCCGGCACCGCCGACGTCACGGCCCCCGTCGTCCACCTCGGCGCCACCGTCGACGGCTGCACCGCGCTGACCGACCGCTCTGCGGAGATCGCCGGCAAGATCGTCTGGCTGTTCTGGGACGACAACGAGTCGACCCGGGGCTGCGGCAGCGGCGTGCGGTGGAACAACGCCGCCGCCGCCGGTGCTGCCGGTGTGCTCATCGGTACCACCGCGCCGGTCTTCACCTACGGCATCTCGGGCGGCGCCGCGATCCCTGGCGCCATGCTCACCGCCACCGCGACGAGCACCCTCATGCCGGAGATCGTGGCCGGGACCCTCACCGTGCACGTCGGCCCGTCGCTCGCCAACGCGGCCTTCGTCACCGACGCGTCGCTGGCCGACTCGCTCAACTCCAGCTCCTCGCGCGGCGTGCACGGGTCGCTGGGCATCGTCAAGCCCGACGTGGCGGCGCCGGGCACGCTGACCTCCTCGGCGTCCTCGGGCTCCGGGACCGGCCGCTCGACCAAGTCCGGCACGTCGATGGCCACCCCGCACGTCGCGGGCATCGCTGCCCTCGTGGCCGGCGAGCACCCCGACTGGGGCGTCACCCAGATCAAGGCAGCGGTGATGAACACGGCCACGCACGACGTCTACAGCGGGCTGAACCAGACGGGTGCCGTCTACGGCCCCGAGCGGGTCGGTTCCGGTCGCGTCGACGCCCTCGACGCGACGCGGGCCGAGCTGCTGGCCTGGGCGACGGACGACCCGTCGCTCGTCTCCGTGACCTTCGGCGTGGTGCCCGTCGGCGCCACGACCGTGGTCCAGGAGCGCACCGTCACCGTGACCAACACGGGCGGCTCCGCCCGCGACGTGGCGACCTCGTTCGACCAGGCGACCAGCGCGGGCGGGGCGACCATCACGACCTCCCCGGCCTCGCTGACCCTCCCGGCCGGCGGCTCCGCGCAGGTCACGGTGACCCTGACGGCCGACCCGGCCACCCTCGCCAAGGACCTCGACCCGACCTCGGTCGCCACCTACGACCTGGGCGTCGACATCCCGCGGGACCACGTGGCGACGCTCTCCGGCCGCCTCGTGCTCACCCCGTCGGGCGGCCCGGAGCTGCGGGTGCCCGTCCAGGCCGCACCGCGGCTGGTCAGCGACCTCTCCGCCGCTCCGGTGGCCTTCGCCGACGAGCTCGCCACGGCCACGCCGCTGACGCTCGCCGGGCGCGGGGTGGACTCCGGCGGCTGGACGTCGCTCGTCGCCCCGTTCGTCCTCACGGGCGAGAGCCCGGTGCTCGAGGAGGACACCTCGACGACCTCTGCCTCCTCGATGGCGGCCGCCGACCTGCGTCACGTCGGGTTCGCCTCGACCGCGCCGCAGATGGCGGCGGCCGGGCTCGACCCTGACGTGTACGGCCACGGCACCCTCGGCATCGCGATCGCCACCGAGGGCGAGTGGGCCTCGCTCGGCACGACGGTGGTGCCGATCATCGACACCGACATCGACGGTGACGGCATCTGGGACCTCGAGACGTACATCTGGAAGTACGGGCCGGAGCTCGACTTCACCACGGTGGAGACCTACGCCCTGGACTACGCCGACGGCGCCTACTCGCTGGGCGACTTCCTCGACCTCAGCCCGGCCAACGGCCTGTGGGCGGACGTCGACTCGACGGTCTTCGACAGCAACGTCGTCGTCGCGCCGATCAACCTCGACGCCGTCGGCATCGCACCGGGGGACATCCCGACGTTCGCGGTCATGACGTACTCGCCGTACGCGACGGACCCGAGCGGGATCGTCGACGAGGTCGAGGCGTTCACCGCCGACCCGTACGCCCCGGCGTTCTGGTTCGACGCGGGCCCCGCCAGCGCCGACTCGCTGTGGTTCTACGGCGCGGCCGGCGAGGCGTTCTCGGTGCAGCGCTCCGTGGCGACCGGTGACGGCCGGCTCCTGCTGCTGCACTCGCACAACGGGCTGGGCGCTCGCGCCCAGGTCGTGGACGTCAGCGCCCCCGTCGCCACCCCGACGACGACGGCGCTGCGGGTCACCGGGCCGCTCGTCGAGGGCTCGACCCAGCGCCTGACGGCGACGGTCGACCCGCGGGCCGCAGCCGGCACCGTGCGCTTCCTCGACGGCACCACGGAGCTGGGCACCGCGACGGTCCGTCGCGGCAGCGCCACCGTACGGGTCCAGCTGCCGGCCGGGGCGCACGCCCTGACCGCGCAGCTCGTCCCGACGAGCACGGCCTACACGGGCTCGACGTCGCCGGTGGTCGCCGTCGACATCCGAGCGCGGCAGGCCTCGACCCTCACGGTCGCCCTGCCGACCTCGGTGCCGCAGCACGCGCCCGTGCTCGTCACGGCGGTCGTGCGCACGGCGTCTGCTGCGCCCAGCGGCACCGTCGAGGTCCGCGAGGGCGGCCGGCTGCTCGCGCGGTCCCGGGTGCTCGCGCGGGACGGCGCCGGCGTGGCGGTGCTCGTCGTGCCCGGCCTGTCCGTCGGGTCGCACCACCTCACGGTGAGCTACTCGGGCAACGCCGAGGTGGCGCAGAGCAGCGTCGAGCGGGACGTCCGGGTGACCGCCCGCCGACGCTGAGCGCCGCGGGGTGCGGGGGGTGGGCCGTCGGCCCGCCCCCCGCACCGTGCGTCAGGTGAGGCGCCGGCCGACGACGACCTCGAGCAGCGGGTCGTGCGGCAGCGCCGGGGTGCCGCAGACGACGACGTCGGCGCGCTCCCACGGACGCTCGCTGGCGAGGAAGGGCGACTCCGCGGACTCCCACTCGTCCCAGAACCGCGCGGCCTCCGCCGGGTCGGGGCGCTCGGCGAGGTCCCGGGCGATCCCGCGGTCGCGCGCCCGCGTCGCGTCGGACTGCACCCACACGGCGGCGTCGAGCAGCGGGGTCAGGGCGCGACGGCTCGCGCCCACGCCCTCGACCAGCAGCAGGCTCGCGCCGACCGGCACCTCGATCGCGCCAGAGCGGCCGCGGGCGTCCCAGGCAGGTGGGCGGAAGGCGACGGGCAGGCCCGCGCGCGCGGGCTCCAGCACGCCGGCGGCGAGCAGCGCGTCCCAGCCGAAGAAGGACTCCCACCACGCGACGTCGTCGGTGTGCACCACGACGCTGCCCGGGACGGCGTCCGCGATCCGCCCGGTCAGGGTCGACTTGCCGCCGGCCGAGCGTCCGTCCACGGCCACGACGGCCGGCCTGCCGACCGGTCGCCTGGCACGGGCCAGCAGATCGTCGACGACGTCGGCGAGGGGTCGCACGGACCAGGGGGCTGCCTCGGGCTCACCGGCCGCGGGGATCATCGGTGCGGCTCAGAAGTCGGCGAGGTCGAGCTCGAACCAGACCGTCTTGCCGCCGTCCGAGTGCTCGTCGACACCCCAGCGGCTCGACATCGCCTCGACGATCGCCATCCCGCGGCCGTTGGGCGCGGAGGGCTCGTTGTGCAGCACGACGGGCGTGCTGAGCCCGGCGTCGCTGACCGAGACGCGCAGCACCGTCGTGGAGTAGCGCACCTGGACACCGATCGCCCCGCCGTCGGGACCGTGCAGCACGGCGTTGGCCAGGAGCTCGCTCGACAGGAGCTCGACCACCTGGTTGGCCATCCCCGTGACACCCCGCTCGACGACGGCCCGGACCACCCAGTGCCGACCGACGGCGACGGACTGACGCTGGCCGGGCAGCACGAGGCTGGTGTCGTGCTCGTCCGCGGGAGCGGACGGCTGCGGCACCACGCCCGCCGCGGCCGTGGCCTCGGCGACGAGACGCAGGGTGCTGCCGGACGAGGTCCGACGCTCCCGGTCGCCTGTCATGCACTCTCCTCGGGTCAGGTCACCGCTCTGCGGCACCCTGACAGGGTGCCGCCTCGCGAGCCTTCCGGCACGCCGAGCACGATTCCATCACGTCGCGCCGTCGGCGTCTGCCCCGGATCACCCGGGGAGCGGGTGATTTCCGCGCAGCCTCAGCCGCACGCCGTCCTCGTCGACGCGGAACTCGACCGCGTCGAGGTCCGGCACGACGAGGTCGGCCAGCAGGTCCTGCGCGCGGTGCGTCGTCGCCAGCCCCAGCGTGGCCATCCCCGCGGCGCGCGCCGAGGCCAGCCCCGCGCCGGCGTCCTCGACCACGAGGCACCCCTCCGGCGGCACCCCGAGCAGGGCCGCGCCGGCGAGGTAGGGCTCCGGGTCGGGCTTGCCCCGCACGACGTCGTCGGCCGTGATCCGCCTGATGTCGCCCAGACCGGCCGCGGCCATCCGGACGCGCGCCAGGTCGGCTGTGCACGACGTGACGATGGCACAGTGGCCGGGCAGCAGGGCGGCGAGTGCTGCCCGCGTCCCAGGGAGCACCACCACGCCGGAGACGTCCTCGATCTCGAGCCGGAGCATGCGCCGCGCCGCGCGCTCCCGCTCCTCCTCCGAGCGGTCGGCGAGCAGCCGGTCGACCGTCGCGCGCGCCGGGATCCCGTGCACCTCGCCGAGGTCGGTCATGGTGAAGCCGAACTCGTGCGCCAGAAGGTTCCACGAGCGCTCGACGGCCGCGATCGAGGAGATGAGGGTGCCGTCCATGTCGAAGAGCACGGCGGCGAACGGGCGGTCGACGGCCGGCGGCAGGGCTGCGGGGAGGGTCACCCGGCCAGCCTGCCACGCGGCGCGCAGAGGCGTGCGGGAGGGCCGCACGGGGTGCTCGGACGGGCCGTGAGAACCCCGGACCTCCGGGGGGTGTCGCTGACCCTCCAGCAGGAGGACACTGGTACCGATGCCTCCCGCCCCTGCCGGACGACCCCGGTACCTCGCCACCAGTCCCTTCAACGCCTCACGTGAGGCGGCGATCGTCGCCGTCGAGCCGATCGCCGTCGGCCAGTCCGTCTCGCACGACCGTCACGGCCTCGGCAAGGCGGTCGCCCTCGACGGCGACCGCGCCGTCATCATCGACTTCGGTGGCCGGGAGACCCTGCGCGTCGCGCTGGACAGCCCGCGCCTGCACCGTCTCTGACTCAGGTCAGGTCGATCAGCCGCGGGATCCCCGCGGGTGCCGCTGCCGACAGCTCGAGGTACTTCGCCTCGGCCCGGTGCAGCCGTACGTGCTCGTCGAGCGTCCACGTCGGTCCGTTGCGCAGCACCGTGCCGCACGAGCACTCCAGCCAGACCGTACCGTCCGGGTCCGTCTGGAGCGTGCCGACCGTGTAGTGCGCCGAGCGCGCGCGCGCCTTGGCGTCCCGCAACGCGGCGCTGACGAGTTCCGGGGTGCTCACACCCCCAGTCTGGCGCACCCTCAGGGGCGCGCCGCCACCAGGGCCGCCTCGGTGGCCGAGCCGGCCGGCACGGGCAGAGTCAGGTCCGCGCCGCCGAGCCCGAGGGTCACGACGCGCACCCCCCGGTAGACCGGGTGGTCCTCGACCTCGACCGTGCGGACCCGCTCGAGCGGCAGCACCGTCCGGGCGATGGAGTTCACCGGCCGGCCCCCGCGCACCCACCAGTGGCGGCGGTGCAGCACGTGCAGCTCGCGGTCGTCGCCGCACACGATCGCGCCCTGGAGCGTCATCGGCCACACGGCGTGCACGGCGCGGCTGGCCGCTCCGCCGAGACCCGGTGCGAGGGGCACCACGACCCGGCGCGCGTGCGCACCGAGCAGCGCGCAGGACGGGTCCTCCGCGAGCACCTCGCGGTACAGGGACACCAGGGCGAGGTCGGCGTCGAGCTCGCTCAGCCCGGCCGGGACCGACGGCGGCGCGAAGGTCCCGACGGGGCCCGGGCCCCCGAGCCAGCGCCGGCGCAGCTCATGGACGAGCAGCCCCACGGTGTCCCGCGAGGAGCCGTTGAACGGGACGGTCAGCGGCGGGACACCCACGGCGTGCACGGTCAGCCGGGCGTCGAGCAGGTCGACGCTCTCCTCGAGGGCCAGCAGCCGGTCGACCGCCAGCACCCGGGTGGTGAAGCCACCGGGGGCGGCAGGGGTACGGGTCAGGACCGTCAGGCCGGCGGCGTCGACGGCGAGCAGGTGGTCGTAGAGGTTCATCGTCGCGTCGGCGTCGCGCCGTTCGATCGCCCGCGGGACCTTGAGCACCACGGCGGCGCCCGTCGGGTCCGGCAGGTGCGTGCGGAACAGCGGCGGCACCTCGGCGGGCGTGCGCACCGGCAGCACCCACGGTCCGAAGGCGTCGAACTCCTCGGTGCGCAGGTGGTGGTGCGGTGCGGATCCCCGGGTCGTGGGCATCTGTCGACCGTACGCCGCCGGGTGGCGCGGGGCCACACCCGGGCCGGCACCCGACGGGTCGCGCGCGGGGCACCCCGCTCCTACGGTGGGCGCATGGCGCGATCGACGACCCCCGCGGTGGAGCTCGAGGTCGGCACGCGCACGGTGCGGGTGACCAGTCCCGATCGCGTCGTCTTCCCCGAGCGCGGGATCACGAAGATCGACGTGGTGCAGTACGTGCTCGCCGTGGGCGACGGCATCCTCGCGGCGCTCGACCGGCGCCCGACCACCCTCGAACGGTGGCCGAAGGGTGTGGTCGAGGGTGGTCGACTGGCCACGCGTGCGGACACCGACGGGGACGGGTTCTTCCAGAAGCGCGTCCCGGTGGGGGCGCCGGACTGGGTCCGGACCGCCGAGGTGACCTTCCCCAGCGGGCGCACGGCGCACGAGGTGTGCCCCACCGAGCTCGCCGTCATCGCGTGGGCCGTCAACCTCGGCACCCTGACCTTCCACCCCTGGCCGGTGGCGGGTGACGCGCCGGACGCCCCCGACCAGCTGCGGATCGACCTCGACCCGCAGCCGGGGACGGACTTCGCCGACGCCGCGCGCGTGGCCGTGCACCTGCGCGAGCTGCTCGCCGAGCACGGGCTGGAGGGCTGGCCCAAGACGTCCGGCGGGCGCGGCCTGCACGTCTTCGTCCCCATCGAGCCCCGGTGGACCTTCACGCAGGTGCGGCGCGCGACCATCGCGCTGGGCCGTGAGCTCGAGCGTCGGCTGCCGGACGAGGTCACGACGGCGTGGTGGAAGGAGGAGCGCGGGCAGCGGATCCTCGTCGACTACAACCAGATGGCCCGCGACCGGACCATCGCATCGGCCTACTCGGTGCGAGCCACCCCGCGCGCCCAGGTCTCCGCGCCGCTGCGCTGGGACGAGGTCGGGGACGCGCGACCCGCCGACTTCGACGTGCTGACCATGCCGGCCCGGTACGCCGCCGTGGGCGACCTCGGGGCACGGCTCGCGGTGGGCGCCGGTCCGCGGTTCTCGATCGAGGGTGTGCTCGAGGCGGCGGACCGCGACGAGGCCGCGGGGCTGGGCGACCTCCCCTACCCGCCGGAGTACCCCAAGATGCCGGGCGAGCCGAAGCGGGTCCAGCCCAGCAAGGACCGCGACCGCCCGCGGTAGACGCCGTCGCGCGGTCAGCGCACCCTGGCGAGGGTGCGGGTCCAGCGGTTGGCCGGCAGCGCGGGATCGAGCGCGGCCAGGCCGACGCAGTACTTGCTGATCGAGACCGGGCGGTGGCCGGCTGCCCACAGCCAGCGGTCGGCGGGCGTCGGGCGCCCGGCGGACTTGGTCTCGACCACCACGAGGCCGTCGAGCGCCACGACCCCGGCGGGCGACTCGCAGACCAGGTCGGCGTCGACGGTCATGCGCATCGGGGCAACGCGGTCCACGACCGTGGTCCGGCGGTAGCGCGTGGTGAGCGTGGGCACGAGGTCCTCGACGGGCGCGTCGGCGCCGAGCACCATCCCCGCGAACCGGCGGGCGGCACCGTCCAGCGCGGAGCGGGCGTCGACGTCGTGCTCCGTGCGCTCCTTGACGGTCTCGCCGCGCCCGCTGCGGGTCTTGACCTCGAGCACGCACTGGCCCGAGTCGACGTAGGTGCGGGTGCGGACCTTGAACCGACGGCGCCGCTGGTGGGCCGCGTCCCGGTAGGCCTGCAGGTCAGGGGTGTCGAAGTAGACCGACTCGTAGGTGAAGGCGGTCCGCCCCTCGATGGTGAGCACCTCGGCCCCGCCGAGCACCGCGACGGCCAACCGGTCCACGACATCGGCCCCGACCAGGTACTTGCGGTCCACCCGGGTCTGCAGGTCCGCCAGGAGCGTCACCTCGGCCAGGCCGATGGGCTCGAGCCCCGCCAGGGAGGTGAGCTGCCGGGGCGCCGCGAGCGCGGTCATCGGACGGCCCCGGCCGGGACGCGCAGCCCCGTGAGGGGTGCCTCGCGCGCCGGTCGCGGTGCGGGAACCGGGAGCTCGTACCGGACGTCGACGACCATCGCGTCGCGCACCAGGTCGGTGGACTGCACGACGGCGGACCGCACGGTGGCGCCCAGGAGGGTCTCGAGGTGCGCGTGGAGGTCCTGCTCGTCGGTGATGACGCGGTCGAGGATGACCACCTGGCGGCGTGCCCTGGCGTGCGCCGGGGAGTGGTCGACCACCCACACCACACCGATGATGAGCGCCCCGAGCGCCGGGGCGAGCCACGCCGGGGTGGGGGCGAGGCCGAAGATGAGGCCGAGGGCCAGGGAGGCGAAGTAGTAGGCGACCTCCTCCTGGCTGATCTCCGAGGACCGCAGCCGGATGATCGACAGCACACCGAAGAGCCCGAGGCCGAGCCCGAGGCCCACGGCGGAGCCGACGAGGACCGTGCTCACCGCGAGCACGCCGACGTTGAGGCCCATGTAGGCCAGGAGCATGTCGCGCCGGCCGTGCTTGCGGAAGTACGAGCCGTACGCGAGCAGCGTGATCGCGACGAGGTCGCCGGCGATGAGCAGGAGGTCGGTCATGGCCCCTCCGGGGGAGACGGGAGCGCGGGACGCTCGGAGCATGGCGTTCACGGACCGTTCTGGCCGCAGACACCTTTCTACGGAGCCCACCTACGCCGGGGCTGTGGCGA
>NZ_DAORSQ010000005.1:26276-36830 GCF_035443605.1 Actinotalea sp.
TGCGCGTCGCTGCGGACGAGCACGGTGGCGACCACCGCGACCCGCGCACGCTCGTCCAGCGCGGCGAAGCCGCCGGCGGCCTCGACCGCTGCCGTCTCGGCGGGGTAGGCGACCGCGAGGTCGTCGTACATCGCCCGGCGCAGCGCGACGGCGACCGCGTCGTCCCAGTCCACCCGCCCCACGCTCAGCCTGGCCACGGGCCGAGCGTAGCGACCCGTGGCCGGGTGGGGCGGGACGGCGCTCAGAAGCCGTCGAGCCCCGGCCGCTCGCAGCCGGCACCCGGGCCGAACCCGGGCAGGTCCGCGTCGGCCAGCACGTCCGCCGCCCGGTCACGGCCGAGGTTCCAGCCGGCCCAGCCGGGGTCCGGGTCCACGCGGGCGCAGGTCAGCAGGCGCGAGCGCCACGGCTCGTCGGTCTCGGCCATGGCCGGGACGGCGTCGGCCGAGAGCCCCTGCAGGTACCCGACGTCCAGCGCGACGGCGAGGTCAGCCGTCGTGTTGTGCCGCACGATGAGCGCGTCCGGGTTGACCGCCGCCAGGACGAGCGTCGCGACGGCGACCACCTGGACCACCGCGCGCGGCAGCCACGCACCGCGCCAGCGGACCCCTGCTGCCATGACGAGCACGAGCACGACGGCCATCGCGACCTCGGCCACCACCACGAGCACGCGCAGCCGTGTCAGACCGAACGCCTCGACGTACAGGTCCATCCGGCGCAGGGCCGAGGCGACGACGCCGAGCGTGCCGACGCAGAGCACCGCGAGCGCCACGCCGGTCTCCCACCGGTCCCGCGCCGTCCCGCGCGGCGCGCGCCGGGCCGCGACGCCGATGACCACCAGGGTCAGCGCCGTCACCGCGACGAGCTGCGCGAACCCCTCGCGCGCATACGTGGCGTAGCTGAGGCCCGCCGTCGCCAGGACGTACCGGTGCCCGCCCACCAGCGCGCCCACCTGCACCAGGACGAAGGCCACCACCAGGGCGTCCAGCGCCAGCACAGGCAGCAGCCACTCGGCGCGGCCGGCGGGGCGGCCGGGCGGCGGGCCCAGCGCGGACCAGCCCGGGGGCGCCGCGGCGAGATGGGCTGCGGTCAGCGCGACGAGCAGCACGAGGAGCCCGACCACCACCCGACCCGGCAGCAGGTCGGCCTCGAGGCGGGCCAGGTAGCTGGCGAAGACCGCATCGGCGCTGGCGAAGAGGAGCCCGAAGACGGTCAGCAGCACGACGGTCACAAGCACGCTGCGCCCCATCCCCAGGAGGCGGCCGCGGCGGCTCCCGGCGAGGGCACCGATGCCTCGCCCCACCCAGCGCGTGGCACGCAACGCGCCGAGCAGCCAGCTGAGGCCACCGAGCAGCACCGCCGGGGCCGAGCGTGCGGAGGTCACGGCCATCGCGCCGACCCCGGCCGCGGTCAGCAGGCTCAGGGCGACCACCCAGCCGGCGTCCCGAACCGCGAGGACCCCGACGAGGGCGACGGCCAGCGCCAGGGACACGAGGTCACCCACGGCGTGCCGCCGGACCATCGCCGGGGTGGCGAGGGCCGCGACGAGCAGCGCCACGACGGCGACGCCGAGCCCCGGTCGGTGCCCGACGACGAGCGCGCCCCCGGCCACCCCGACCGCGAGGCCACCCACCAGCACGGGTGCGGTGATGGGCTCCCGCTCTGCCCAGAAGGCGCTCAGCGCCCTGGTGAGGGGGCTCGGGGGGCGCGGCGGCAGCGCCGTCGCGGCGGGCCGCAGCGCCGTCGCGGGCGCCGGTACGGCCGGGACGGGGGGTGCGGGTGGCGGTCCCGCCAGGGCCGTCGAGGACTCGGAGGAGGGGCTCGGCACACCGTCGTCGGTCATGATCGACACGTTAGGGACCGGCGGCCCCGGCGTCCGCCGGTCGGGGTGCAGGTCCCGTGCAGGTGGACGTCGCGGCGTGGAGGTTCGGTGCACAGCACGCGCACAGGTGCCGCACCCGCCGGCAGCGGCCCGGGCACACCCGGCGGCACGCCGTCGAGGCCAGGCAGCTCAGCCGACGAACTCCCAGTGCCACGGCTCGGGCGGCCCGCCGCCACCCGGGCCCATCGCCGCCGGGTGGTGCCAGCCGTAGGTCGCGGCGTGCTCCG
This sequence comes from Actinotalea sp., assembly GCF_035443605.1. Classification (NCBI taxonomy): domain Bacteria; kingdom Bacillati; phylum Actinomycetota; class Actinomycetes; order Micrococcales; family Cellulomonadaceae; genus Actinotalea; species Actinotalea sp. The sequence continues at coordinate 28,383 of NZ_DAORSQ010000005.1, forward strand.
CCAGCCAGAGGTACACCGGGGCCGAGTACTGCCCGAGGGCGCCGGCGTCGGCGAGGTCGACCGCCAGGCCGATGCCGTGCATCGAGGTGCCGGGTACGGCCGCGAGGCCGCCGCGGGCCGCCCGCAGCGCGACCTGCTCGGCATAGGTGCGGTAGCCGCTCACCACGCCGAGGTCGCGACCCGTGTCCGCCCGGTAGGCCGCGGCGAGGAGGTCGAGGGCCGCGGCGGCCGAGCAGTCCAGCAGCACGGCGGGGGCGGTCTGCGGCACGCACAGCTCGTCGAGCGGGACCGAGCCGTTGGGCTGCCCCCAGCGCGACGTCCCCGTGACCCTCGCCATCCCCTCGGGTCGCTCCCCCGTGTCGAGCGGCAGCAGATCGGCGGGCAGGACGGCGGCGAGGGCGGTCGCGTCAGCGAGCAGCAGGTCGAGCACCGCGAGGTCGCCCGCCGGCACACCGTCCGCCGCAGCGATCCCGACGCCAGCAGGGTCGTCGCCCTCGCGGGCCAGGGCGAAGACCTCGGACGCGAGGTCGCGCAGGCGCTCCGCCGCCGCGAGGTCGTCGAGCAGCGTGGGCTCCGCGACCGACGCCGGCCCGACGGACCGCAGCGCGCCGGCGCGGAACGCCTCGGGCGTCGGTGCCGCACGGACGAGCAGCAGGAGCGTCCCACGGCGCGCGACCAGCTGGGCCCGCACGTCGGCCGGCACGGGCGCGGGGGACGTCAGGGCCGCCTGCACCGCCACGAGCGCCGCCCTGGCGGCGGCGACGGACTGCTCGTGCCGACCGGTGGCGACCGCGACGCCTTCGAGGGTCAGCCGCGCCTCCGCCGCCTCCTGCGAGCGCGCGGGCCGCAGTGCGGCGACGGCAACGCTCGCCGGGGCGATCCGCAGGGCTGGTGCTGCGGCCGTGACGGACCCACCGGTGGGGGCGCCGGAGCCAGGCGCCGTCGGGCCGGCCGCCAGGGCGCTGAGCCCCGCCAGCCCGATGCACAGGGCGAGGACCCCCGCGCCGGCGGCGCGGCCGCGCACGGACCTCGCGCGGCGGTCTGGCAGCGTCATGGCACCGTCCTTGCTGCCGCCGGGCCGACGTCCTCGCTGGGCGTCATGCCCGGCAGGGTGAGGCAGACCTCCACGGTGTCACACGTCCGGCGAGTGCGACACCCCTGCGGGCGCCGGGGACCGGGTGACGTCGGGGCACGGGGCGCGGCGGGCGCTCGACCCGACGGGGCACCGCAGCGGGGCCTTCGCGGTCAGATCGCGGACTCGCCCCGCTCGCCCGTGCGCACCCGGACCACCTCCGCGACCTCCTGCACCCACACCTTGCCGTCGCCGATCTTGCCGGTGTGCGCCGCCGCGACGAGCGCGTCGAGGGCAGCTGCCGCGTCCGCGTCGCTGACCAGCACCTCCATCCGCACCTTGGGCACGAAGTCGATCGTGTACTCCGCGCCGCGGTAGACCTCGGTGTGCCCGCTCTGGCGGCCGTAGCCCTGGGCGTCCGAGACGGTGACGCCCCGCACGCCCACGCGGGCGAGCGCCTCGCGCACGTCACCGACCTTGAACGGCTTGACGATCGCGGTGATGAGCTTCATGAGGAGACCCTTCCCAGGCTGGACGTCGCGGTGAACTCGTAGGCGGACTCGGCATGCTGGCTGGCGTCGAGGCCCTCGGCCTCCGCGTCTGGCGCGACCCGCAGCCCCATCGTGGCCCGCAGCACCCACGCGATGGCATAGGTGGCGCCGAAGGCGAAGGCCGAGGCGGCCAGGACCCCGATCGCCTGCCGGCCCAGCTGGGTCGGCCCGCCGCCGAGCAGCAGGCCCTCGTGCACGACGGCGGGGTTGACGGCCGCCGCGGCCAGCAGGCCGACGAACAGCGTGCCGACCACCCCGCCGACGTAGTGGACGGCGACGACGTCGAGCGAGTCGTCGTACCGGAAGCGGAACTTCAGCCGGATGGCGAAGAGGCACACGACGCCGGCGGTGGCGCCGAGCGCGAGGGCGGGCAGGGGCGAGAGGTACCCGGCGGCCGGTGTGACGGCGACGAGGCCGGCCACGGCCCCGGAGGCGCCCCCGAGGGTGGTGGCCTTGCCCGTGAGGCGCTTCTCCACCGCGAGCCAGCCGATCATCCCGCCGACGCCCGACAGGTGGGTGGCGAGGGCCGCGCTGGCCGCGAGGTTCCCGGCCGAGAGCGCAGAGCCGGCGTTGAACCCCAGCCAGCCGAACCAGAGCAGGCCGGCTCCGAGGAGGGTCAGGGGCAGGTTGTGCGGCGCCATCATCTCGCGCGGCCAACCACGGCGGTTGCCCAGCACGAGGATGAGGGCCAGGGCCGACGCCCCGGAACAGATCTCGACCACCGTGCCGCCGGCGAAGTCCAGCACGCCGAGGCGCTGGAGCCAGCCCTCGGGCGACCACGCCCAGTGCGCGATGGGCGCGTAGACGAGCACGGACCAGATCGCGATGAAGGTCACGAAGGAGCCGAACCGCATCCGGTCGGCCGATGCGCCGCTGATGAGCGCCGCGGTGATGATCGCGAACATCATCTGGAACGCGACGAAGGCCAGCGGCGGGATCGTGAGGTCCATCCCCGGCACACCGACCTCGGCGTCGCGCAGCCCGACCATGCCCAGCCCGCCGATGAGCCCACCCCCCGCGTCGTGGTCGAACGCGAGGGAGTAGCCGACGAGCACCCAGGTGACGGAGACGACGGCGATCGCCACGAAGCTCTGCATGATCATTCCGAGCACGTGCTTGGCGCGCACCATGCCGGCGTAGAAGAACGCCAGGCCGGGCGTCATGAGCAGCACCAGCGCGATGCACACCAGCACCCACGCGGTGTCGCCGGGCTCCACCTGCGCGGCCGGGGCCAGGACGGGCGTCATCGTCGTTCCTCTCGCGCGGCGGGCGAGGCCGTCCGGGACCGCGCCGCGCGTCAGGGTACTCGCGCCGCCGCTCCGCGCGCGGTCCGTCCCGCGGCGGGGCCGCACCCCCGCCGGGACGACGACGGGCCCCCACCGTGAGGTGAGGGCCCGTGGCTCCGGAGCCGCCTATCAGAATCGAACTGATGACCTTCTCATTACGAGTGAGACGCTCTACCGACTGAGCTAAGGCGGCGGTGCCTGCCGCACCGGGCGGGGTGCGACGAGCGGGGCCTACTGTACCGACCACGCGCCGCGCCACCAAAGCGAGTCCGCGCGGCCGGGCGGCGGGAGCTCCCGCGAGGTCAGCAGACCAGGCCGTCCTGCGGCATCTCGCCCTGCAGGAGGTAGGTCTCCACGGCGTCCTCGACGCACTCGTTGGAGCGCCCGTACGCGGTGTGGCCCTCGCCCTGCCAGGTCAGCAGCTGCCCGGAGTCGAGCTGGTCCGCCAGGGCGACGCTCCACTCGTAGGGGGTCGCCGGGTCCCCCGTGGTGCCGACGACGAGGATCGGCGCGGCGCCCGGTGCGGCGATGGGCGCCCGCTCGACCGTCGACTGGAACGGCCACGCCTCGCAGCCCAGCGCCATCGCGAAGTCCTCCCCGAAGGTCGGGGCGACGGCGGACACCTCCTGCGCGAACGACACCATCTCGTCGAACTCGCGGACCTCCGTCGGGTAGTCCAGGCAGTTGATCGCCGGGAAGGCGACCATGGAGTTGGACAGGTACTGCCCGTCCGGCGTCCGCTCGAGGTAGATGTTGGCGAGCTGGAGCAGCACCTCGCCGGTGTTCTCCGTGATCGCCTCGGCGAGCGCCTGCGTGAGGTAGGGCCAGGAGCCGTCGTCGTACAGCGTCACGACGATGCCGTAGAACGCGAGCGTGCTGTTGAGCGTGTAGCCCTCGCCCGCGGCGAGCGGCTCCGCCGCGATCCGCTCGATGAGCTTCGAGATCTGGGCCAGGCCGTCGTCGACCGTCCCGGTGAGCGGGCAGCCCGCGCCGGCCTGGCAGTCCTCGACGTAGGCGCGCAGCGCGTTCTCGAAGCCCACCGCCTGGCCGACGACCAGCTCGTCGTTGGTCATCGACGGGTCGAGCGCGCCGTCCAGCACGAGGCGGCCGACGTTCTCGGGGTACAGCCCGGCGTAGGTGGCGCCGAGGAACGTGCCGTAGGAGAAGCCCGTGTAGTACAGCTGCTCGTCGCCGAGCACGGCGCGCAGCAGGTCCATGTCCCGCGCGGCGGAGACCGTGTCGACCTCGCCGAGCAGCGCACCGGTCGCCTCGAGGCAGCCCTCGCCGAACACCCGGGACATGTCGCGCGCGGCGTCGACGTCCGCCTGGCTCTCCAGCGGCACGTCGGCGATGAGGTACGCGTCGACCACCGCGTCGTCCCCGCAGCTCACGGCCGAGGAGCCGGCGACCCCGCGCGGGTCGAACGCGACGACGTCGTAGGCATCGAGCACGTCCTGCCCGAGCACGCCGGTCACGGCGTAGTCGAGGAACTCCACGCCGGAGCCGCCCGGGCCGCCCGGGTTGATGAGCAGGGACCCGATCCGGTCCGCCGCGTCGCCGGTCGAGGCGTGGCGCTTGACGGCCAGGTCGATCGAGCCGGCCTCGGGTGCGTCCCAGTCCAGCGGCGCGACGACCGTCGCGCAGTCGTAGCCCTCGCCGCACGCGGACCAGGCGACCTCCTGGGCGTACAGGCTGTCCAGGTCCTGACCGGCCTCGGCGGTCGGCTGCTCGGCGTCGCCCGGCACGGTGGTCTGCTGCTTGGGCGCGAGGCACCCGGAGAGCACGACGGCGCTGACGGTGAGCAGGACGGCGGGGCTGCGGAGCTTTCTGGCGGACGGCACGGACCAACGGTAACCAATGCCGGGCGCGGCTCGCCCCGGGCCCGGCGCGCCGCTGGGCGGCGGCACCACCCTCGCGGTCAGCCCTGCGGACGGAGCGCGACGGCCATCGCCTCCATGGCCAGCAGCGGTGCGACGTTGCCCGCGAGCCTCGTCCTGGCCTCGCCGATCGCGTCCATCCGCCGGACCGTCTGCTCCGCGGAGCTCGCCGCCGCGAGCTCGACGACGTCGGCCCGCTGGGCGGTGTTGACGAGCTCGACGTCGGCCCCGAGCTGGACCACGAGCACGTCCCGGTACAGCGAGAGCAGGTCGAGCAGCGAGCGGTCGAGCACGTCGCGCTGCGCCCGGGTGGCCCGACGCTTCTGACCCTCCTCGAGCTGACGCACCTGTGCGCGCAGGCTCGGCGGCAGCGTGCCGCCGCCGTCCGCACCCAGCGTGTGCAGCAGCGCGGCCTTCTCCGCCGCGTCGCGGTGCTCGGTCGCGGCCTTGGCCTCTGCCGTCGCGACCTCGACGAGGTCGGCCGCCGCGAGCACCGCGTCGCCCACCCCGCGGATGGTCGCGGCGAGCTGCAGGGTGCGGTCCCGCCGCTCGCGCGCCGCGGGGTCGCGAGCGAGGCGCCGGGCCAGCCCGATGTGGCTCTGCGCGGCGCGCGCCGCGGCGTCGGCGACCTGCGGGTCCACCCCGTCGCGTGCGACGAGCAGCGCGGCGACGTCGGCCACCGGCGGGATGCGCAGAGCGACGCCCCGGCACCGCGACCGGATGGTCACGACGACGTCCTGCGGGCTCGGGGCGCACAGCAGCCACACCGTGCGCGGCGGCGGCTCCTCGATCGCCTTGAGCAGCACGTTCGAGGTGCGCTCGACCATCCGGTCCGCGTCCTCGAGGATGATCACCCGCCAGCGGCCCTGCGACGGCGAGCGTTGGGCCACGCCGATGAGGTCACGGACCTCCTCGATGGTGATGGTGACCTTCTCCGTGGCCACGACCGTGACGTCCGCGTGGGTGCCCGCGATCGTCGTCGTGCAGGCCTGGCAGTGCCCGCAGCCGCCCTGCTCGCACTGCAGCGCCGCAGCGAACGCGCGCGCCGCCGTCGAGCGGCCCGAGCCGGGCGGACCCGTGACGAGCCACGCATGGGTCATCGCCTGCGGGTCGAGGCTCGCGGCACGCAGCACGCCCACGGCCGCCTCCTGGCCGACGACGGCGTCCCAGACGCTCATCGCGACGCGCCTGTCGGGTGGGCGGCGGGCGCTGGTGCGGGCTCGACGACGAGGTCGGCGACGGCGTCCGCGGCGTCGGTCCGCGCGAGCAACGCCTCGACGCGGGCGCGGACCTGCGCCGCGATCTCCTCGACCGAGCGCGACGCGTCGACGACGAGCCAGCGCACCGGGTCCCCGGCCGCGCGCTCGAGGAAGGCGCGGCGCGTCCGCGCGTGGAACTCCGCCCCCGCGCGCTCCAGCCGGTCGGGGCTGGCGGTCAGGCGCGCCAGCCCCACGGTCGGGTCGAGGTCCAGCAGCACGGTGAGGCGGGGCAGCAGGCCCTCGGTGGCCCACAGGGAGAGCCGCTCGACCTCCTGCGCGCCGAGCGCGCGGCCGTCGCCCTGGTAGGCGACCGACGAGTCGAGGTAGCGGTCGGTGAGCACGACGGCGCCCCGCGCGAGGGCGGGGCGGACCACCGTCGCGACGTGGTGCGAGCGGTCGGTCGCGTAGAGCAGCGCCTCGGTGCGGGCGCTGACGTGGTCCCCGTGGAGCACCGCGGCACGCAGCTCGAGCCCGAGGGTCGTGCCGCCCGGCTCGCGCGTCGCCACCACCTCGCGACCCTGGGCGGTGAGCCAGTCGGCGAGCAGTCGGATCTGGGTGGACTTGCCGACGCCGTCGCCACCCTCGAACGAGATGAAGACGCCGCGCGCGGGCGGGCCCGCGGGGGTCTCGGGCAGCACCGCGTCGTCGGTCACGGCGTCAGGCTACTGGCCCCCGCCCACACCGTCGGGCGCCGCCTGCTCGCGCCCGGGCTCACTCGCCCGGGTAGACCACACCCACCTGGCGCCGCACCTCGTCCATCGTGCGCATCACGGCGAGCGTGTCGTCCCAGGTCATCCGGGGGCTCTGGGTCGCACCCTCGGCGACCCGCCGGGCCACCTCGGCCACCTCGTACTGGAACCCGCCGTCGATCTCCCGGTCGTAGGCCCACCACGTCCCGTCGTCACGGACCACGGTGAAGGAGGTCGGCGCGTAGAAGCTCCCCGCGACCTCGATCCGTCCCTCGGTGCCGCAGACCACGGCCGTCGTCGCCGTCTTGGACCACAGCGTCGTGTGCAGGCTGGCCTGGGCCCGCTCGCCGTAGCCGAACGCCATGGTGATCTGCCCGTCGACCCCCGTCGCGGTCAGCGAACCGGTGGCGTGCACGGTGTCCGGGATGCCGAGCAGGTCGTGCGCGAGGCTCACCGGGTAGACCCCGAGGTCCAGCAGCGCGCCGCCGGCGAGGTCGTGGTTGTGCAGCCGGTGGGTCGGCGGCAGGTGGTTGAAGGACTGGCCGTGGTCGGCGATGAGGGCCACCACCTCACCGATCTCCCCCCGGGCGATCACCGCGCGCAGCGCCGCCATGTGCGGCAGGAACCGCGTCCACATCGCCTCCATGACGAAGACCCCGGCGGCCTCGGCTGCCGCGAACACCTCGAGCGCCTCGGCGGTGTTGCGCGCGAAGGCCTTCTCCACCAGCACGTGCTTGCCGGCGGCGATCGCGAGCAGCGCGTGCTCCCGGTGCATCGAGTGCGGGGACGCGACGTAGACGGCGTCCACCTGGGGGTCGGTCACGAGGGCCTTGTAGCTGGAGTGGGTGGTCGGGATGCCGTGCTGCGTCGCGAAGCGCTCGGCGCGGTCCCGGTTGCGCGAGCCGACGGCGACCAGCTGTGCGCGCGTGTGGTTGTTCACGGCGTGGGCGAAGGTGTGGGCGATGCCCCCCGGGGCCAGGATCCCCCATCGGATCGGCGGGGCGGAGCGCGGGTCCTCGACGTGGGTCATGGGCTCACGGTAGTCCCGCGCGGGGGTCGGGGCGGGGCCGGCCCGCATCGGGAGCCAGCCCTAGGCTCGGGGGGTGACCACGTCGCCGTCTGGCCCCCGGGTGCTGGCCTGCGGGCTCGCGACGCTCGACGTCGTGCAGACGGTCGGGCACGTGCCGTCGGCCAACGAGAAGCTCGTCGCGCAGGGGCTGCTGGTGGGAGCGGGCGGGCCCGCCGCCAACGCCGCCGTCACGGCCGTAGCCCTCGGCGTCCCGACGCGCCTCGTGACGCGCATCGGCGGGGCGGCGCTGGGCCGGGTGGTCACGGCGGACCTCGTGGCGCGCGGCGTCGAGGTGATCGATCGGGCCGGCCCCGACGACGCCCCGGCCGTGTCCACCGTGCTCGTGACCCGCGCGACCGGGGAGCGCGCCGTCGTCTCCGTCAACGCGACCCGCGGCGGGGGCACCCGGCCCCCCGATACGGCGGGGAGCAGCGATCGGGACGCCACGGTGTCGGCGTTCGACGGTGTCGCGGCCGTCCTCGTGGACGGGCACCACCTTGACCTCGCCCTGGACGTCGCCCGCACGGCCCGGGGCCGCGGGGTCCCGGTGCTGCTCGACGCCGGCTCCTGGAAGCCGGGGCTCGAGGCGCTGCTCGGCCTGGTCGACATCGCCCTGCTGTCCGAAGACTTCCGCGTGCCCGAGGA
>NZ_DAORSQ010000005.1:36930-42168 GCF_035443605.1 Actinotalea sp.
TGCTCGGCCTGGTCGACATCGCCCTGCTGTCCGAAGACTTCCGCGTGCCCGAGGAAGTCCGCGTGGTCGACGGCGTCCGGGCGCTCGACGGCGTCCGCGTGGTCGACGGCGTCCGCGTGGTCGACGGCGTCCGCGTGGTCGACGGTGTCCGGGCGCTCGACGACCCCTCGGCACCCCGGATCGACACGCTCACCCGCGTGGCGGCGTGGGGGCCGGCCGTCGTCGCGCAGTCCCACGGCGCCGACGCCGTCGTCGTGGTCCGCGACGGGGTGCGCACCACGGTGGCGGTGCCCCGAACCGGTGTCGTCGACACCCTGGGAGCTGGCGACGTGCTGCACGGAGCCCTCGTCGCGTGGCTGGCGCGGGAACCGCTGGCCGTCCGCGACCCTCTCGACGCGCTGCGATGGGCCACCGAGGTCGCCTCCGCCTCGGTCGGCGCCGCGGGCGCGCACGGCTGGCAGGCCGACGGCGCGGCCCTCGACCGGCTGCGCGCCACGCTCACCCGGGGCTGACCCCCAGACCGGACCGGATCGCCATCGGGACCCGCACCGGACCACCACCGGACCGCCGAGGGCGCGAACGGCGCGAAGGGCGCGGAGAGCGCGGAGGGCGCGGAGCGTACGGGTCTCGACACGCGGGCGTGTCGCACCGGGACGCTCCGCCCGGGACCGGAACGCTCCGCACGACCGAACGGAACGCTCCGCGGGACCGGAACGCTCCGCACGACCTTACGGAACGCTCCGCACCGGACCGCGCGGCTCCGCTGGAGTCCAGAACGCTCCGCACCGAGGACCCGCGCGGTCAGGCCTTCCTCGTCTGCGCCTTCGTCGTCGCCGCCGTCGTCGCCGCCGTCGCCGCCGCCTTCGTCGCCGCGGGCTTCTTCGCCGGGGCCTTGCGCGCGGGCGCCTTGCGGACCGGCTTCTTGGCGGGGCCCTGGGCGCGCTTGTCCGCGAGCAGCTCCGCCGCCTGCTCCGGGGTGATCGACTCGGGGGTCAGGTCCTTGGGCAGCGTGCGGTTGGTCTCGCCGTCGGTGACGTACGCCCCGAACCGGCCCTCCTTGATGACGATCGGCTTCTCGGTCACCGGGTCGAGCCCGAGCTCGCGCAACGGCGGCGTGGCCACCTGGCCGCGCCCGCGCTTGGGCTGGGCGTAGACGGCGAGCGCCTCGTCGAGGGTGATGTCGAACATCGCCTCCTCGCTCGGCAGCGTGCGCGAGTCCGTTCCGCGCTTGAGGTAGGGCCCGTACCGGCCGTTCTGGGCCGTGATGGTCTCGCCCGTCTCCGGGTCCACCCCGACCGTGCGCGGCAGGGAGAGCAGCCGCAGGGCGTCCTCGAGCGTGATGGTCTGCAGCTGCATGGTGGACAGCAGCGAGCCGGTGCGCGGCTTGGGGGCTGCGGCCAGTGCCTTCTTGCGCGCGGCGGCGGACAGTGCGGGGTCGAGCTCCGGCTCGGGGATCAGCTCGGTGACGTAGGGCCCGTAGCGGCCCTTCTTCGCCACGATCGTCGTGCCCGTCGCGGGGTCCTCGCCGAGCACCTGGTCGCCGTCGGGCTGTGTGTCGAGCAGCTCGCGGGCGCGCTCGACCGTCAGCTCGTCGGGGGCGAGCTCCTCGGGGACGGACGCGCGGCGCGCCTCCTCGCCCGGGGCACCCTCGACCTCGAGGTACGGCCCGTAGCGGCCGACGCGCAGCGTGATGCCCTCGCCGATGTCGATCGAGTTGACCTCGCGCGCGTCGATGTCGCCGAGGTTGGCGACGAGGTCGCGCAGGCCGTCCGGCGAGCCGGAGGTGCCCGGGCCGGACACCTCGGCCGCGCCGCTCGCGCCGGGGCCGAAGTAGAACTGGGTCAGCCACGCGACCCTGTCCTTCTCCCCCGCGGCGATCGCGTCGAGGTCCTCCTCCATGACGGCCGTGAAGTCGTAGTCGACCAGCCGCGCGAGATTCTCCTCGAGCAGGCGGGTCACCGCGAACGCGAGCCATGAGGGCACGAGCGCCTGCCCGCGCGACGTGACGTACCCGCGGTCCTGGATGACGGAGATCGTCGCGGCGTAGGTCGACGGGCGGCCGATGCCGCGCTCCTCGAGCGCCTTGATGAGGCTGGCCTCCGTGAACCGCGGCGGCGGGGACGTCCGGTGGCCGTCTGCCGTCAGGTCCGCGCCGGTCAGGGCGTCGCCCTGGGCCAGCTCCGGCAGCCGCACCTCGGCCTCGGGCCTCGCCGCGGCCTTGGACCCGGCCCGACCGCGCGCCGCCCCCGTGGCCTCGCCGTCGCCGTCGGCGCCGTCGTCGTACCGCTCGACGTCGCGGCCCTCCTCGTACGCGGCGAGGAAGCCGCGGAAGGAGATGACGGTGCCCGACGCGCCGAAGACGGCGGGGGTGGGGCCCTCCGGCAGCGCGGCGTCGGCGCCCAGCCGCACCGATGCCGTCGAGCCGCGCGCGTCGGCCATCTGCGAGGCGACGGTGCGCTTCCAGATGAGCTCGTAGAGCCGGAACTGGTCACCGGACAGCTCGCGGGCCACCTGCGCAGGGGTGCGGAAGTGGTCCCCGGCGGGGCGGATCGCCTCGTGCGCCTCCTGGGCACCCTTGGCCTTGGACGTGTAGACGCGCGGTGAGGCCGGGACGTACTCGGGCCCGTAGAGCTCGGCGGCCTGGCGGCGCGCGGCATCGATCGCCTGGGTGGACAGCACCGGCGAGTCGGTGCGCATGTACGTGATGTAGCCGTTCTCGTACAGCGTCTGCGCCGTGCGCATGGCCTGGCGCGAGCCCATCCGCAGCTTGCGGCTCGCCTCCTGCTGCAGCGTGGAGGTGGTGAACGGCGCCGCCGGGCGGCGCGTGTACGGCTTGGTCTCGAGGCTCAGCACCGCGTACGACGCCGCGGCCAGCCCGGCGACGACGGCCGTGGCGCGGGCCTCGTCCAGGTGCACGACGTCGCGCCCGGTGAGCGTGCCGCGGTCGTCGAAGTCCCGGCCGCTCGCCACGCGCCGGCCGCCCAGCTGCACCAGCTTCGCCTGGAAGTCGCCGCGCTCGGTCTCGGAGGTCGGCGCCGCCTGCGCGAAGGTGCCGGTCACGTCCCAGTACTCGGCCGTGCGGAACGCCATGCGCTCGCGCTCGCGCTCGACGACGAGCCGGGTCGCCACGGACTGCACCCGGCCGGCGGACAGGCCCTGGCGGACCTTGCGCCACAGCACAGGGGAGACCTCGTAGCCGTACAGCCGGTCGAGGATGCGGCGGGTCTCCTGCGCGTCGACCAGTGCCTGGTCGAGGTCCCTGGTCGCCGCGAGCGCGCGCTGGATGGCCTCGCGGGTGATCTCGTGGAACACCATGCGCTTCACGGGGACCTTGGGCTTGAGCTCGGCGAGCAGGTGCCAGGCGATGGCCTCGCCCTCACGGTCCTCGTCGGTGGCGAGGTAGAGCTCGTCGGCATCCTTGAGCGCGCGCTTGAGCTCGGCGACCTTCTTGCGCTTGTCCGCGTCGACCACGTAGTACGGCTCGAAGCCGTGGTCCACGTCGACGGCGAACTTGCCGAACGGACCCTTCTTCATGTCCGCTGGCAGCTCGGAGGGCTGCGGCAGGTCGCGGATGTGGCCCACCGACGCCTCGACGACGTAGCCCTCGCCGAGGTACCCGGCGATGGTGCGCGCCTTCGCCGGCGACTCGACGATGACGAGCCTGCGCGTCATGCGGACCTGCTTCCTGGGGCGGGCCGCTGACGGCCCGGGGGATCGGGGACGGTGTGGCACCGTCGATCGCGCACTCTACGACCTGCCGTCAACCGCCGCGGACACGCGCCCACCGCTCACCGACGTCGCGGATCGGCTGCGGCGCGCATCGCGAGCAGCACGGCGAACGCCAGGCAGGCGGTCGCGCCCACCCCCGCGGCGCCCCCGCCGTAGGCCGTGAGGAGGTCCGCCGTGGAGTCCAGACCCGCCTCGAGCCCGGCCGCGGTCCGTGCCAGCGCCACGCCCGCGAGGACCGTGGCGAACGCCCCGGCTGCGGTGAGCAGGCCCACCGTCGCGGCCGTGCGGTGCGGAGCCACCGCCGCGGGCGCGAGCGCCGTGCGCGCCCCCATGGCCGTGGCCACCCCGGCCCAGCCGAGCACCACGAGCACCGCGGCGACGACGTCGCTCGGCCGGTGCCAGCCGCCGACGAGCGTCGAGATCCCCGTCGCCGTGGTGTAGCCGGCGCCGAGCAGGGCCGCGGCCGGGCGCAGCCGGGCGGGGACCACGAGGACCAGCGCGGCCGAGACCGACGCCGCCGCGGCCGTGTGCCCGCTGGGCAGCGAGTTCCGCAGGGTGTCGCCCAGGCCCAGGTCGGGCCGGTCGAGCACCCAGTACTTGAGCACCTGCACGGTGAGGTTGGCCCCGCCCATGAGGACCGCGACCTGCAGCGCGAGCAGGGCACGACGCCGCAGCAGGGCCAGCAGCATGGTTGCGACGAGCACACCCCCGATGAAGGGGACGGAGATCACCTCGAGCACGGGCTCGGCGACCTGCCAGAGCCGGGTGCGGCCGTACGCCGCGCCGTCGTAGGCCGCCGCGTCGAGCAGGCGACCGGTCGGCGAGGCGACGAAGAGGAACCACGTGGCCCAGACGCCGACGGCGCAGACCAGCGCCACCGCGAGCGCGGGGGCACGGTGGCCGGAGCGCAGCTCGCCCGGCACGGGGGGACGGGGATCGGGGGAACCGGGATCGGGGGGACGGGGATCGGCCGGCGCGCCGGACGTGGCTCCGGCTGGCCCCGGGGGGCCCGAGGGGCCTGGGGGCACGGCGGCGGGTGAGCGCGGGGTGCGCGCCACGGGCCGGTGCTCGAGGGACATCCCTCCACGGTAGGTGATCGGCACCACCTCAGCCCTGGGCGAGCAGCACGGCATGCGGTCCGGCGGTGGACAGGCACGCGCGCGAGTCGGCGTCGACGTTGATGCACACCAGGCACCCGCCGTGCTCCTCCAGTCGGTGCGCGGCCTCGTCGATCACCGTCGCGGCGCGGGGGCTGAGCAGTCGCGCCGCCTGCAGGTCGAGGACGACGATCGACGCGCAGGCCGAGAGCGCGTCGAGCAGCGCGCGGAGCCGCCCGACGTCCCCACGCCCGAACCTGCCGGCGGGCCGCACGGTCGCGGTGATCCAGGCCGGGTCGACGGCGGGCTGATCGACGCCGGGCCGGGCGACGGCCCGATCGTCGACGCCGCGCCGGACGTCGACGCCGTGCCGATCGATGACGGTGGCTGTGCTCACGGGACACCTCTCGTG
>NZ_DAORSQ010000005.1:42268-48961 GCF_035443605.1 Actinotalea sp.
CGTCGACGCCGTGCCGATCGATGACGGTGGCTGTGCTCACGGGACACCTCTCGTGGTGCGGGTGGTGCGGCCCCGGCGGGTCGCCGGCTGGCTGGTCCACGGCCAACGCTGCGCCGCGCGCCTGTCCGCGTGCCGTGAGCCAGCAGGGAGGTTGCTGTGACCGGCACACAGGCTTCGCACAGGGAACACCCGGGCGAGGCCCAGGAACGTCGGCCAGGATCGAGCCCATGACCACCGTGACCGGCACCGCACCCACCACCCCGACGCGCGCGCCCGGCCGCGAGCCCCTCACCCGCGCCGACGGCACGCCCATCCGTGCCCTGGTGGTCGACGACGAGCCCTCGCTCGGCGAGCTGCTGTCGACGGCGTTGCGCTACGAGGGCTGGCAGGTCGAGACGGCGCTGACCGGCCACGCTGCCATCAGGGCCGCCAAGGCGTGGGCCCCGGACGTCATCCTGCTCGACGTCATGCTGCCCGACCTGTCCGGCCTCGAGGTCCTGCGCCGCGTGCGCGCGACCACGCCGGACGTCCCGGTGCTCTTCCTCACGGCCAAGGACGCCGTCGAGGACCGCGTGGCGGGCCTGACGGCCGGCGGCGACGACTACGTCACCAAGCCGTTCAGCCTCGAGGAGGTCGTCGCCAGGCTGCGCTCGCTCCTGCGCCGCACCGGGGCGACCGCCCAGCGCGAGGACGCCACGCTCGTCGTCGGCGACCTGCGGATGGACGAGGACTCGCACGAGGTGACGCGTGACGGCACCGACATCCACCTCACGGCGACCGAGTTCGAGCTGCTGCGCTACCTCATGCGCAACCCCCGCCGGGTGCTGTCGAAGGCGCAGATCCTCGACCGCGTGTGGCAGTACGACTTCGGCGGCCAGGCGAACATCGTCGAGCTGTACATCTCCTACCTGCGGCGCAAGATCGACGTCGGCCGAGCCCCGATGATCCACACGCTGCGCGGCGTGGGCTACGTGCTCAAGCCCGCCGAGGCGAGCGCGCCGCAGTGAGCGGCGCGCTCGCGGCCGCCAGACCCCGGACCGCCCGCTGGACCCTGCGTCGGCGCCTCGTCGCGCTGCTCATCGGCCTGGTGGCCACCGTGGCGGCGCTCATGGCCGCCGCGTCCACCCTCGCGCTGCGCGGGACCCTCGTCGCCCAGCTCGACGAGCGGCTCATCGCGTCCAGCGAGCGCGCCGGCGACGCCCAGCGCGACGGCGAGCTGCCCGAGCCGCCCCTGCTGAGCGACGGCTCGCTGCCCGACCGCGGGGACCTGCCGCCAGGGCTCGAGACCCCCGGCCAGGGCGCAGGGACCCTGACCCTCGAGGTGCGCGACGGCGTCGTACGCTCGGGCTACATCGACCAGGAGGGCGCGTTCCAGCCCCTCACCGACGAGCAGGAGTCCGTGCTCTCCGAGGTCGTGGCCGACGGCCGGCCGGCCACGGTCGAGCTCGACGCGCTCGGCGGCTACCGGGTGGTGGCCGTGACGACCGAGGGCGGGGACCTGCTGGTCACCGGCCTGTCGCTCGACGAGGCGAGCGCCGTCGTGCAGGCCTACCTCATCGGCGAGGGCCTGGTGCTCGCGGCCGGGATCACCATCGCGGCGGCGGCCGGTACCGCGCTGGTGCGCCGCGAGCTGCGCCCGCTGGAGCGCGTCGCCGCCACCGCCACGCGTGTGTCCGAGCAGCCGCTCGAGCGGGGCGAGGTCACCCTCCAGCGCGTGCCCGAGGCCGACACCGACCCGGGGACGGAGGTCGGGCAGGTCGGCGCAGCCCTCAACCGGATGCTCGGGCACGTCGAGGGCGCCCTGGCGGCGCGGCACGAGTCCGAGACGCAGGTGCGCCAGTTCGTCGCGGACGCGAGCCACGAGCTGCGCACGCCGCTGGCCTCGATCCGCGGCTACGCCGAGCTCGTGCGTCGCCTGCCGGACGCGATGCCCGACGACGCGTTGCGCGCCATGGAGCGCGTGGAGTCCGAGTCGCGCCGGATGACGGCGCTCGTGGAGGACATGCTGCTGCTCGCGCGGCTCGACGCCGGGCGAGCGCTCGACGGCGCCGAGGTGGACCTCGCGGCGCTGGCCGTCGACGCGGTCTCCGACGCGCACGTCGCGGGACGCGACCACGTCTGGCAGCTCGACCTGCCTGCAGGCGACGACGACGAGGACGAGGACGCCCCGGCCTGCACCGTGCTGGGCGACGACCACCGGCTGCGCCAGGTGCTCGTCAACCTGCTGTCCAACGCGCGCGTGCACACCCCGGCCGGGACCACCGTGGTGACCTCGGTCCGGACGGACGGGAGCACGGTCACGGTGCAGGTGCGCGACGACGGCCCCGGGATCCCCGAGGAGCTGCGGCCGCGCCTGTTCCAGCGGTTCACGCGCGGCGACGCGGCACGGTCCCCCGGCGCGGGCTCGACCGGCCTGGGGCTGGCGATCGTGGCCGCCGTCGTCGCCGCGCACGGCGGGACGATCACGGCGGACGGCACGCCGGGCGCGACGACGTTCACCGTGCGGCTGCCCGCCGCGCCCTGAAGCCGCACCGGGGCCGCGCGGGGCCCTTCAGCCCTTCGGGGTCACGAGCGTGCCGTCGAGCGTGCCGTCGCCGCTCGCATCGCGGTCGCCCTGGCCGAGACCCTGGCCGCCGTCACGGTCACGGTCGAGTCGCTCGAGGCGGTCCCCCATCCGCTCGTCCATCCGCTCGTCCATCCGTGAGCCGAGCTCGTCGAGCCGGCCCCAGCCGTCGGCATCCCGGTGGTTGCCCACCAGGTAGCCGGTGCCGAACCCCGCGGCGAACGCCCCGCCGACCAGCAGGAGGCCGCCCACGACGGCCCCCACGATGATCCACGGGCCCCCGCGCCGACCGGCCGGCCGCGGCGGGGTGCCCACCACGGGCACGGGGCCCGACGGCGGGACGACGCCGATGGCCGGGACACCCCCGGCTGGCGGCAGGGACGCCCCCTCCACGGGGAGCGCCGTCGCGACGAGCGTCGGCTGCTCGACCTGGGTCACGAGCGTCGGCTGCTCGACCGGGGTCACGAGCGTCGGCTGCTCGACCGGGGTCACGAGCGTCGGCTGCTCGTCCGCTGCGGCGTCGTCGGGGCGCGTGGGGTCGGTCATGGTGTCTCCTCTGGCAGGGCGACGGGGGCCGGAACAGCGGGGCGGTCCGTCGCTGCGGAACGTGCTGGGCCCACGATGCACAGGCGCTGCTGCGCCGAACCTGGTGCGCGACTGGGAGCGACCTGTGAATCCCGCTGTGCGGTGCGCCCGTCCCCCTCCACAGCACCGCCGCACCGCCGCACCGCCGGGCCTCACCGTCGCCGCCCGCTACCGTGACGCGGTGACGAGCCCCGCCCGGACCCCGCCCAGCGCCCTGCCGCCGACGCCGAGGTGGGCGCTCGTCCCGGCCGCCCTCGCACCCGTGGGGATGATCGGCGGCTGGACGCTCGCTGCGGCGCTCGCTCCCGGCTTCGACCCGGCGCGCGAGACCATCAGCGCACTCGCGACCGCACGGGTCGAGCACCCGGGGGTGATGACCGCCGGCCTGGTCCTCACGGGGCTCGCCCACGTGGGCACCGCCGTCGGGCTCCGACCCGCCGCACCGCTCGGCCGGGTGCTGCTCGCGGTCGGCGGCTTCGGCGCCCTGGCCGTCGCTGCCTTCCCTGCCGATGTGGCCGAGGACCGGCACGGGCTGGCCGCCGCCATCGCCTTCGCGGCGCTCAGCGTGTGGCCGCTGGGGGCGTGGCGCCGGGCAGGCGCCGGTGCGACCCGACGGCCGGGTGGCCGTCCTGCCGTCCTGGCACCCGCGACCTCGGTGGTCGCCGCCCTCGCGCTGCTGGCGCTGCTGGCGTGGTTCGACACGGGGGTCCCGCAGGTCGACGGCGAGTCCCTCACGGGCCTGTCCGAGCGCGCGGTCGCCGGCGCGCAGGCACTGTGGCCGCTCGTCGTCGTGCTCGGCACCGTGCGCCCGCGCTCCGCCCGCACCCCACGCCTCGGTGGCACATCCGGCACGTGAGACGTGCCGGATGTGCCAGGGTCGCGACAGTGGAGGTCCGTCGGGGGTCAGGCGGGGCGCAGCAGGCCGTCGCGCACGAGGTCGCGGACGGCCGGGAGCAGGCCGGTGCGGAGCTCGGCGACGGGCGCCTCGAGCAGCGCGGCGAGCGCTCCGAGGATCTGCCCGACCGTGAGCTCCCCGTCGCACGCCCCCACCAGGCCCGCCAGCGCCGTGCCTGCCCGGACCACGCGGCCGAAGCCGTCGCCCTGGCGCAGCAGCACCACCGTCGGGTCCGTCGCGCCGGGGCGCAGGTGCCGCTCCTCGGTGACGTCCGGTGCCACCACGAGGCGGGCCGCGAGCAGCGCGTCGTCGTCGTGCGCCGCGAGCCAGTCGTGCGCGGCGAGGGCCGCCGCGAGGTGGTCGCCGAGCGGCTGGCGCGCGGGGCCGGGCTGCTCCTCGAGACGACGCAGCGTCGGGTGGCCCGCCACCGGGCGGCGCAGCACCACCATGCCGAGCCCGACGGCGTCGACGCCGCGGCGCTCGAAGTCGGCCAGCCACGCGGCGTAAGCGGCCGCCCAGCCGGCCGGGTCCCGGTCGCGCGTGGTGCCGCCGTCGCGCAGCCAGGTCTCGACGTACTGCGCGGGGTCGAGCACCTCGCGCTGCACCACCCAGGCGTCGAGCCCCGACGCGTCGACCCAGTCCCCGACCCGGTCGCGCCAGTCCGCGCCGTCCCGGTGCTCCCAGTTGCCGAGCAGCTGCGCCACGCCGCCCGGGGCGAGCACCGCGCCGACGTCGCGCACCAGGTCGCGGACCAGATCGTCCCCCGCTCTGCCGCCGTCGCGGTACTCGTACCGCAGGGCCTGGTCGTCGCCGCGCGGGGTGATGACGAAGGGCGGGTTGGACACGACCAGGTCGAACGCCGCCGCGTCCCCGCCGAGCACGGGCTCCAGCATCGACCCGAGCCGCAGGTCCAGCTCGACCCCCGCGAGCGCGGCGTTGAAGGCCGCGAAGGCGAGAGCCCTGGCCGAGACGTCGGTGGCGACCACCGCGGCGCTGTGCCGGGCCGCGTGCAGCGCCTGGATCCCGCAGCCCGTGCCCAGGTCGAGCGTGCGGCCCACCGGGGTGCGGATCGTCACCTGCGCCAGCGTCGTCGACGCGCCGCCGACGCCGAGCACATGGTCGGCGGGCAGCGCCGCACCGGTGGCGGTCTCGCCGAGGTCGGACGCGAGCCACCAGCCGACGGCCCCCGCGGCGTCCCGCGCCGCGTAGGGGCGCAGGTCGATCAGCGGCCGCACGGCATCGTCCGCCCCGCGCCCGGCCGCGGCCACGAGGCCCAGCCGCTCGGCCCCCGCGGTGCCCAGCCGCGGCAGCGCGCGGTCCAGCGCGCCGCGATCGACGGCGGCGCCCAGCAGCAGGTGGCGCACGAGCGTGGGCAGCGGGCCGGTCCCCGCGTGGTCGGGCGCCGTCGCGCGCAGGGCCGCGACGGGCTGCTCGCGGTGCAGCGCGGCGGCGGCGACGGGGCCGAGGAGGTCCTCGACGGCGACCACGGTGAGATCAGCGGCCTCGAGGTCGGCCCGCAGCGCGGCGACGAGCGCGGTGTCCGCCCGCGGGACGAGCCGCGACCCGAGCGACGCGACGCTCACCGGCCGCGCCCGAGGTGCACGTCGACCACCACGGGCAGGTGGTCGCTCGCGCGGCGGGCCGCCTCGCCCGGCACCACCTCGGCACCGTCGGCGTCGAGCCCTGCGACCAGCACGGCGTCGATCCGGCTGCGCGGCTCGTGGGCGGGGTAGGTCGGCCCGCTGGCCGCCGTCGCGTCGCGCAGCTGGCGCAGCAGCCGGTCCCAGCTCGGCCCGCCCGGGCGCTCGTTGAGGTCACCCGCCACGACGCAGGGCCCCGGCGTCGCGCCGACGAGCAGCAGGACACGACCCAGGTGCAGCGCGCGCTCCGCCGGGTGCAGGGACAGGTGCACGCTCATCACCCGCACCCCGGCGACGTCGGCGAGCGCGATCCCGCGGCGCGTGCGTCCCGGGGTCCACGGCAGCGCGACGGCGCGCGCACCCAGCACCTCGAGGCCGTCGCGCACCAGCAGCGCCGTGGTCCGCGCGGCCCCGCCACCGACGGCGACCCGCAGCCCGGCATCGCGCGCCAGGCGGCGCAACCGCAGCCCGCCGAGCGGTCCGCGGGGTGGTTCCTGGATCGCGACGACGTCCGGCGCGGCTCCCCGGAGCACCGCGACGACGGCGGACCGGTCGTCGCGCAGCTGGTGGATGTTGGCGGTCAGGACGCGCAGCGAGGAGGGCACACCCCTATTTCACCCCACCGCGGGGACACCCGCCGACGATGAGAGACCTCTCACGCCCCCCTCCTTCTTCTCTCACCCGGCGTCCGCAGGATCAGGGACATCGGATCGAGCGCCACCACCGGGTGGCCCGGACACAGGAGCAGATCATGCGTGCACGTACCGTCGGGATCATCGTTGGCTCGCTCGCCCTCGCCACCGTCGGCGCAGGCGCCGCCTCGGGCGTCGGCCCCTTCTCCACCCTCCCCGCCGCCGTGACCGTCACGGACGACGACGGCACCGCCGACCAGGGCTCCGGCGACGCGCCCGGCACCCCCGGCTCGGACCCCAGCCCGTCGACCGGCGGCTCCAGCGACGACGACGGCACCGCCGACCAGGGCTCCGGCGACGCGCCCGGCACCCCCGGCT
>NZ_DAORSQ010000005.1:49061-50341 GCF_035443605.1 Actinotalea sp.
CGGACGACGCGTACGACGACCACGGCGGCGACCGCAGCGGCTCGGACGACGACAACGACGACAGCTCGGGCCACGGCTCGGACGACGACAACGACGACAGCTCGGGCCACGGGTCCGACGACTGAGCGCAGCCCCACCGGCTGACCCGCAGCCCCGTCGTGGGGAGGGTTCCCGTCAGATGGCGACGGGAACCCTCCCCACGACGGGGCTGTCGCCTCTTCTCGCCCTGTGCGGCACGTGGGAGGCATGCCACGATGGGCCGCACCTGCCGGGCGGCGCACCGCCGACCGGCGACGCCGCGCACCCGCAGGAGGCACCGATGCACGCCGCCCGACCCCATGCCCTCGCGCTGAGCGGGCTGATGCTGCTCGCCGCCTGCTCGGCCGGCTCGCCGGAGGAGACCGCGGAGCCCACGGAGCCGACGGCCGAGGCGTCGGCAGAGGAGACCCCGGACGAGGCCGCGGAGCAGTCCGGCGGCGGCGGTGCCGCGTGCCTCGAGGGCACCTGGGACATGGACGTCGACGCGATCAAGGAGGCGATCCTCGCCGCGCCGGCAGCCGGTGGGGTCGAGGCGACGGTCGACGTCACCGGCGAGTCCGGGATCACGTTCGACGGCCAGACCATGACGACCCTCTACCGGGGCTACGTCGTGACGATGACCATCGACCTCGAGGGCCAGGCCGTCATCGTGACCGTGACGTCGGACGGGACCGTCGTCGGCGGCTACACGGCCACCGACACCGAGCTGGTGGTCGCGGACGTCGACGCCAGCGGCCTGGTCACCACGACGACCACGACGCTGGACGGAGAGGCCGTCGAGATCCCCGGCGTCGGCGACGCGGACCTGTACGACCTCGACCTCGGCGGCACCTCGACCTACACGTGCACCGCGACCGACCTGACGCTCGTGCCCCAGGTCGAGGGCGCCGAGGCCTTCGAGCAGCGCCTCGTCCGACGCTGAGCAGGGCGGCCGCGGCGTGGGAGACCGCGCCGTCGGCCGCCCGCCGGCGCTGCCCGGCCCGCCGCGCCCGGCGCTCGTCAGACCAGGTGGGTCTCGCGCTCGAGGCGCCCCTCACGGTCGACCGCCGCCGCGCGCACGCGGGACAGGATGACCGCGCCGAACGCGATGAGCATCGCGGTGGTCGCGATCGCCAGGCGCAGCGCGTGGTTGGCCTCGGCGCCGATGCTCACCTGCACCACCGCGGGCGCGATGAGCAGCGCGACGAGGTTCATCACCTTGATGAGCGGGTTGAGCGCGGGGCCGGCGGTGTCCTTGAACG
>NZ_DAORSQ010000006.1:0-1899 GCF_035443605.1 Actinotalea sp.
TGGCTGGGGCTGTGGGCCGCGCTGGGCGTGGTCGCGGTGATCTTCGCCGAGACCGGGCTCATGGTCGGGTTCTTCCTTCCCGGCGACTCGCTGCTCTTCACGCTGGGGATGTTCGTCGGCACAGGCGTGGTCGACATGCCGCTGTGGCAGGTGCTGCCGTTGATGTTCGCCGCGGCGGTGCTCGGCAACTCGACCGGCTACCTCATCGGGTACCGGGCCGGGCCCAAGATCTTCGACCGCCCGGACTCCCGGTTCTTCCGGCGCGAGTACATCGACCGGACGCACGCGTTCTTCGAGAAGCACGGCGGCAAGGCGATCATCCTGGCGCAGTTCGTGCCCATCGTGCGGACGTTCACACCCGTCGCGGCCGGCGTGGGCCGGATGGACTTCCGGCACTTCATCACCTTCAACATGATCGGCGCCCTGCTGTGGGGCGTCGGGGTGACGTCGCTCGGGTACTGGCTCGGCGGCTTCGCCTTCGTCCAGCACAACATCGAGTACATCCTGCTGGGGATCATCTTCGTCTCGGTCGCGCCGATGCTCGTCGAGGCCCTCAAGAAGCGCGCCGAGATGCGCCGGCTGCGCCAGCTCACCGACCTGGCCCACCCGCACGGCGACACCCCGGCCTGAGCGCGCCGCACGCGGGACGTTCGTCCGTACTCCCGGGGGCGTCCGTGCCTATGGTGCGGACATGACCGCACTCGACCTGCAGCCCCCTGTCCCGGTGATGACCGACCTCGCCGACCTCGCGGCACTCGTCGAGGTGCAGCCCGACGCGACGGTGTCGCGCACGGTGCTCACCGCGCAGGGCGCGCGCATCGTGCTCTTCGCGTTCGACGCCGACCAGGAGCTCACCGAGCACACCGCCGCCGTCCCCGTGCTGCTCCAGACGCTCGACGGGCACCTGCGGATCACGGCGGACGGCCGCACGGTGGACCTGCTCCCCGGCGGGGTGGTGCACCTCGGCGCGCGTCTGCCGCACGCGGTCCAGGCCCAGGTGCCGTCCCGGCTGGCCCTGACGATGCTCGACCCGCGGCTCACCGCCGCCCGCTGACGCCCGTCCACCGCCGGTGAGCACCACCCCCCGCGGCGCGCGCGCCCATCGCCCGGCGCGCGCCCGGCGTCGGCCCGGCCCCGGCTGGGTGCCGAACCAGCACGGCGCGTGGGCGATGATCCTGCTGCCCCTCGGCGTGGGGGCCCTGCACGCCGGTGCGCGCTGGTGGCACCTGCTGCTGCTCGTCACCTGGCTGGTGGCCTACCTCGCGTTCTTCGCGGCCGGGCTGTGGCTGCGCGCGCACCGCCGGGCCAAGTACGTGCCGGCCGTCCGCGCGTACGCGGTCGCCACCGCGCTGCTCGGCACGGCGACCGTGCTCACCGCCCCCGAGCCGCTGCACCTGCTGCGCTGGGGCGTCGTCTACGCCCCGCTGCTCGCCGTGAGCCTGCGCGCCTCGTGGGTGCGCGCGGACAGGTCCCTGCTCAACGACGCCGTCACCGTGCTCGCGGCGAGCCTCATGGCCGTCGTCGCGCACGCGACCGTGCCCGGACCGGTGTGGCTGCCGGGCGGCGCCGCCGAGGCCTGGGCCCTGGCCGCGGTGCTGCTCGGCTACTTCCTCGGCACGGTCCTCTACGTCAAGACGATGATCCGCGAGCGCGGCAACCGGGCGATGTACCTCGCGTCCGTCGGGTACCACGCCGCGCTCGTGCCGGCCGCGTTGCTGGTCTCACCGTGGCTGCTCTCGCCGTGGCTCGCCGCCCTGTTCGCGGTGCTGGCCGTGCGCGCCGCCGTCGTGCCCCGCGCGTGGCCGACGGCCTCGCCGCGCGCGGTGGGTCTCGGCGAGGTCGCGGCGAGCGTCGCGCTCGGGCTGCTGCTGCTCGTCGCCTGATCGGGCCGGCGGGCCG
>NZ_DAORSQ010000006.1:1999-3380 GCF_035443605.1 Actinotalea sp.
CGGTCAGGACGGCACGCCGCGCGGCCGGAGACGGCCCGGTCAGGCCTGGGAGCCGCCGAAGTCGACGGTGGGCACGGCGCGGACGGCCGGGTCCTCCGTCTCGAAGTACTCGGCCCGCGCGAAGCCGAAGCCGTTGGCGATGAGGTTCGCCGGGAAGGTCTCGACCTTGGTGTTGAGCTCGCGCACGTTGGCGTTGTAGAACCGGCGGCCGGCGGCGATGCGGTCCTCCGTGGTGGTCAGCTCCGTCTGGAGCTGGGCGAAGTTCTCGCTGGCCCGCAGCACCGGGTAGGCCTCGGCGACGGCGAAGAGCCGCCCGAGCGCGGCGGTGAGCTGGTTCTCGTTCGCCGCCTGCTGTGCCGGGCCGCTCGCGGGCGAGATCGCCGCGGTGCGGGCCGCGGTGACGGCCTCGAAGACGCCGCGCTCGTGCGCCGCGTACCCCTTGACCGTCTCGATGAGATTGGGGATGAGGTCGTGCCGGCGGTGCAGCTCGACGTCGATCTGCCGCCACGACTCCTGGACGAGGTTGCGCAGCCGGACGAACCCGTTGTACGTCGCGACAGCCCACAGCCCGCCGACGACGACGAGCAGCGCGATGACGATGAAGACGATGGTGATGGCGTCCACAGGGTTCCTCCTCAGGTCCTGGCCGGATCGTAGCCGTGGTCGAGCCAGACGTGCCGCGGCACGGACGTCACGATGGCGTTGAGCACACCCAGGCGCCGGGCCACCTGGTCGAGGTCGGGGTTGCCGCCGGACCAGCACAGGATGTCGGTGCCCTCGATGCGGACGTGCAGCCCGCGGGCGTCGGGCTGCATCAACCGCTCCATGAGCCGCGGGTGCACGACCGCGTGCGCGACGGCAGGGTCGGACGTCTCGACGCGCCACGCGCGGTTGAAGTCCTCGGACTCGAAGACCATGTCCTGCCCGCCCATGGCCCGCTCCAGCTTGGCCCCGAACCCGTCCGGGGTGAGCTGCACGTCGGGCAGGAAGGCGGGCAGCGCGAGCGTCACGACGTGGAAGGTGTACGTCTGGCGGTCGTCGCCGCGCTTGGTCGTGTACCGGTAGGCGAAGCTCGTCGCGGCCTTGCCCGAGTACGTCCCGGCGACCACCTCGGAGGTCCGCCGGGCGTTGCCGGTGTTGAACGGCGTGCCCCGCCAGCGCTGCGTCAGCGACGCGTCGGAGCCCATGTACATCCAGCCGATGCGGGCGGCCCAGGCCTTCGCGGCCTCCTCACGGCGGTACCCGGAGTACCAGCGCAGCACGAGGAGCAGCGGCACCAGGACCATCGGGATGACGAAGAGCAGCTCGGCGCTCATGCCACCCGCCCCGGCGCGCGCTCGACCGGCACGTGTCTCATGGCCCCTGCATCGGCACGTCGCGC